>JAUVLP010000179.1 GCA_030600655.1 Candidatus Eiseniibacteriota bacterium | reverse complement strand
GGTCAAGTGTCTGCCAGCAGAGGGACGCCGGGCGCTTCGCCGCGATGAGCATTCCGAAGCCCCGAGAAAACTACTACTTCATCTTCTACTCGGAGCAGGCAGACACATACTGGGTGTTTCCATCGAAGGACCTAGTGAAGTTGGCGTCCCGAAACCGAGAGGGCAAGAACAAGGGGAAGTACCACATCAACCTGACAGGCAAGAGCAAGCGTCGGGGCGGCGTCTACCCACTCGATCGGTTTGCTGAGTACATCGGAGCGTTCGATCTGCTCAGGAGGTGACGCTTGACTAACGTATGCAGCTGACGAGCTTGGGTGTCACAGTGTCTGCAAGGGAGGCTTCGCGTCGCCAGCACACCCCGCGCCACCCTTGACGCTCGCGGCTGATAGAGATCCGTTAGGCAACATCTGACAACAGGGGAGTACTTCAGTGTCGGAGATGATCGGACAGTGGAGCATCGACTGGGACGCTTTCGCGCAGAGGTATGGCGTCAGCGACCTAGACGGGCTTGTGAACTCGCCGCGCCATCCGGCCTTTGGGGGAGGAAGTGCCGATGACTTCAGCGCGAGTGTCGGGCCCAATCGAGAGCCATTGAACTTGCACATTCGACCGATTCCGTTCGGAGAAGCTTGTCAGTGGGTGCAGGATTCCGACCTTGTCGTGTACGTCTATCACAAGTTGGGCGAAGCCGATCTCGTCGGACTCCTGAAGCAGCGTGGTCACCACGCCGAAATCTGCTACCTCGATGATGCAGGAGTAGTACATCAGACGGCACCCTGGGGGTCGAAGTTGCAGTCCCGTCCTATCATCAAGGAGGAGCATCCGAACAGGGTCATGCATATCTTCCGCATTCGGATGCCAGCGGTCTCCACTGATCGAGAGCATGCACTCAAGCGTCAGGTCCATTGGTGGAGGCGAATCTTCAACAAGCACATGTTCCCGGCCGGGGGTGACCAGTACACTGGTTCGCACAGGTACATGGATCCGGCTGACTTCGCTACCTTGGATGAGTTGGCATCGCTGGCCGTCGCGCTCATTGACCGGGCGCCGACTGAGCAGCCCCGTGTGCCAAAGGTCACGTGCGTTCAGTGGGCCTTTCAGGTGCTTTGCCTGGCCGTCTGTCTCCCCGTCAACGAGAGGACGTTGGACTCCTTGGGGGTCCGTGACGCATACCGGCGTAATTGGGAGAGGGAGCTTGGGCTGGCCGACCCGAACCTAGTTGGGTTGGATGTGTTACCGTTCACGCCGTCATCTCCAGCGCAAGTGCTCCAATCCTATCTGGATGTGTACTGCGAGGGAGTACCGCTGCTCCACATGATGGAGGATGCTGACTCACCCATAGCTAAGCTGCTTGGGGGGGCTCTGAGCAGCCAGAAACTACCGGGCTTCTCGGACGCGGTTGCAGACTACCTGGACGCCGTACGAGCCAGCGGAGACATGTCTCTGCCCTTGCTTGTTCCCGGTAGACCGCCGTATCGATTCGTGATGCCGATAACGCCGTTCTGCGAGTCTCGGAAACCGCCGGACGATCCGGAATCCCCATGGTGCCAATACGTGGCAACGGCGTTCAACGATGTGTACCTGAGTCGCGGGTCCTGATCTGTGTGCAAGAGATCAGGTGTGACCCAGCTAGCGTATGCAGCCGACGAGCTTGGGTGTCACGCAGTCTGCAAGGGGGGCTGCCGCTTCGCGTCAGCCGGCACAGCCACAGTCACACGCTTGGAGCGCCCGATGTGAGGCGATCCGACCGTCCGGCTGGAGGGCTCCGAGCGGGCTTGCTGGCCATGCCAGGCGGCCAGGTTAGACCGTTTCTGGCCAGCCGGAAGGGGCCCCGGTCGATTGCGATGTTGCTCACGCCTAGGCGGGGTAGTAGACTCTTGGTGGCATCTGAGCACGCGTTTTGACCACGGGAGGGTCGTGACCATGAGCGGGCGAACGGACTCTGAGACCACGGATTGCCTCGAAAGGGAGTTCTCGTTCTTCTTGGCCAACCAAGAACCCCTTGTCGCGAAATACAGAGGGAGAGTGGTCGTCATCCGGGATCAACAGGTGGTGAGCGTCCACGACTCCGTGCTTGAAGCCTATCTTGCCTCCGAGAAGCGCTTTGCCGCGGGCACCTTCTTTATCCAACCGTGTGAGCCTGGACCCTCAGCGTTCACCGTGAGCATTAGCAGTCACGGATTGAGATCAGGCTTCACAAGTGAACGCTAGACGCGCACCTACTGCACCGACACGCCCGAAGCCGGCCCAGACCAAACCCCGGCCGGCAATCAATGCGTTCACAATCAAATTCGACCGCCGAGTGAATCGCGTCATCACCGAGGCTCACCTCTCCCCGGCCTACGATCCGGGGAACCCCCCCGATCCTATCCCGAACCACGTCAAGACCCAGGCTCTCTGGGACACAGGCGCCACTGGCAGCGTAATCACCAGCGGCATGGTGAAGGCACTGGGAGTGTCTCCAGCTGGGTTGGTCAATGTCAATCACGCGGGCGGTGCAAGCCAGAGCCACACTTACGTCGTGAACCTAGTGCTTCCAAACCGTGTAGGCATTCCGGGTGTCAGGGTGACCGAGTGTCCCGATATCGCAGACGGGTTCGGCGTGATCATTGGGATGGACATCATTGGACTGGGTGACCTCGCTATCACCAATTCCGCGGACAAGACATTGATGACCTTCAGACTGCCCACCTCAGGAGGCATCGACTTCGTGAAGGAGGCCGAGCGACAGGCCTTTGCTGGAGTGGGCAGAAACGACCCCTGTCCGTGTGGAAGAACCGATTCGAACGGCCGTCCCTTGAAGTACAAGAAGTGCCATGGGAGAGCCTGAGGAGTGACGTCCTGAGGCAATTCATCCCTTCCAGCCCTAGGTTCTCGCGCACCTCATTGCCATTTCGTACCTGAGAGATCCAGGCAGATCTTCTCGATCTCTTCATCGAGGATGCGCTGGATCTCGGCGGGATCCTCCGTGGCGGCGAGGATCGCCGCCACCCGATGGGGGAGAGCGATCAACTGATCCCTTGCCTTCCTGGCCGAGTTGAACGCGGCGACTCTGACCTCAGCGGCGCGGACAAGAGTTCCCTTCTGGCGGTCAAGTTCGAGCTTGACGAGCTGCGCTTGGTAGAGCTCTCGAGCTGCCCGTGCCTTGGCGTAGCCCGTCGCGGTGCTGTTCCCGCCGTGGGGCTCCTGGGCGCCTCCGAGGTCCATGGGCTCCGAGGGCTCCCCCGGGACCCGAGCGTGTTTCGGCCTCC
>JAUVLP010000168.1 GCA_030600655.1 Candidatus Eiseniibacteriota bacterium | reverse complement strand
ATCTGAAGACCCACTGCGGTATCGGCGCCGGACGTCGCCCCAACTGAGAAGAGGTGCTCCGCACACCTCTCTACGTCCCTGGATGAGCCGAACGAAAGTGCCGCCACCAGATTCTTGATGCCCTCAGTGACGAACCCGCCTTCGGCAAGATAGAGAAACGTGTCCGACAGAATGTTCCCGCTGCGTGCAGTCTTGAAGATGCGTGCGCGGAGAAGCGTGAGATCACGGTCGGACACCGGCCCCGCAGCGCCTCGTCTTGATGATGCGCCTGGAACACCCACCGACTTTGACCCAGTGTACGCCGATCTCTCAAGAATGTGAGTAGCGATGAGCAGACCCACCAGAAAATCGTCACCCGATGGTGTCAGTCCGAATCCACAACCTCTGAGCCGCTCCACTCCCCGGAGCGTGTCCCCATGGAGAATGTCACGAACAGAGTGCTCGATGTGATCGGCAACGGCACGCTCAAATCCATTCCTGAACTCCGCGAGCCTTCGGGAGTCGAGCAGGAACGCGAGACTCTTCTCCGGTGCCAGCTCGGCGATGAGAGTCCCAAGAGTTTCGAGGTTCTTCCTGAAGCGCGGTAGAGCGTGTGACTGGAGATCGAGAGCCGACCTGTAGACACGTCCGCGCTCAACCGGGATGCACCGGCCGTCGATGGTGATCGCTCCATTACCAGCCGTCGCCGCGCCCGTCGCTATCGTGAGATTTCTGACTCCAGAAAGGTCGACCCCGCGCACAACGATGTTCAGAGGTCCTGCGTCGATATCCGGAGCCACAAGCGAGACGAACCTGCCGCGGTCCGTCATGTTGACCACACGCGCGAAGCGCGAGTGAACACGGTAGGACCCGCACTCTACAAGGTCACCGAAGCTCACGATCTCGATCATCTCACGCGGCACGGCCATGACCAATCCCTTCGAACTGCGGCGAATCGTTCAAGCATGCGCACGGGGTAGCGACTGGCTCAAACCACCATCTCCTACGCCTCGCAGAATACCATCCCGTAGTACTCCTCGTACTCCTCGCTCCTGACGATCTCGACCTCCCCTATCACCTTCATCCCACTCGATGGATCGTCTATATGGAGCTGTCCCGTTATCCGGATCCCGTTCTCGAGCTCGACGATACCGAGCCCGAGCGTCGGCACCTCAAAATCCCCCGGAAGCGCGTAGAGCTTGGTGAATGTGAGCAACGTGCCCGCCCTCGGCAGCGGCTCCGGATCAAACTCATTGTGTTCATTGTCACCGCAGCCGGCGCAGACCATGCGGTACGGATAGTGAAGATGCCCGCACTTTCTGCATCTGTAGGCGTAGATCTCTCGTTTCATTCTCAGTTCTCCCTCGCGAACGTGAGGCATACGACGTTGTTTCCGAAGCCTCCGAAGTTGCACGTGAACCCGATTTTCGGGTCGGCGACCTGTCGTTTGCCTGCCTCGCCGCGAAGCTGAAGCACGATCTCATAGGCCTGCGCAACACCCGTCGCCCCTACAGGGTGACCGCGCCCCTTGAGTCCTCCCGACGGGTTGATCGGGATCTTCCCTCCGATCTGGGTCTCCCCGCGCTCGAGCGCCAGGTGTCCTTCACCTTTCTTGAAGAAACCGACCTCCTCGCTCTCAACGATCTCAAGGATCGTGAAAGCGTCGTGAAGCTCGGCCACTCCAACGTCCAAGGGACCGACACCTGCCATCTTGAACGACTGAGCAGCAGCGCGTCTGACCGCAAGAAGATCCGTTGGTTCTTCGCGCTCGTGAACGCAGTGCGTATCGGTAGCCTGCCCTATCCCGGCGAGCCTGACCAGAGGCCTGCCGGTCTTCTCTGCGACCTCCCGTGTCGCCAGGATCACACTTGCGCCTCCGTCAGATACTGGGCAGCAGTCGAAGAACCTGAGAGGATCCGCGATGAACGGGTTGTTCGTCAACGCTTCCGGCGAATCGAGGATGCCCTCAACGGTGATCGCCTGATGGATGTGCGCGAACTCGTTCAGAAGGGCGTTGTTCTGGTTCTTGACCGCGACCATCGCAAGATGACGGGAGGTGACACCGTACTTCTCCATGTAGGCTCTGGTGAACATACCGGCCAGCGATGGAAGAGTCACCCCGTAGATGTACTCGGCCAGCGGGTGCGTGAGCGTCGCTACGAACTCGGTGGCCTCGATGCTATTGACCTCTCGCATCCTCTCGGCGCCCGTCACTGCCACGACATCGTGCATGCCCGACGCCACAGCCAGAAACCCCTGCTTGATCGCGGATGCGCCTGAGGCCGGACCGTTCTCAATGACCTCCGCTCCGGCCGGCGTCAGGCTGAGCGTATCGACAACGGCGCTCGCAAGCCCGGTCTGGTGGTTCACCCGAGCGCCACCCATGTTCGCAACGTAGAGGTGGTCTATCTCTTTGATACCGGCATCCTTGAGCGCCATCATCACCGGATACGCGGCAATCTCGGAGAGTGGAAACTCGAGACGCGTAAACGAGGTGATGCCAATTCCGATTGCATAGACGTCTCTCATTTCTCCTCCTTCTCTTGCTGCATCCACCGCTGGAGTATGAGAGCCGTGCCGGTCGGATCGTACTTGGAGCGAGTCGCTGCCAAAAGATCCTCGGGCGGCGTTGGTGGATCGGACGGTGGAAGAATCGCTTCCATAGCCTTCTCAAGAAGCGCGTCCGGAACAGGTCGCCTGCCGATCACGAGCGTGCCGCGCGCCCTCTCGAAGATCTCGCTTGTGAGCGCGTAGGAGGGCGGGCCGCCCAGTTCGTGCGGGATCTCAAACCGCTTCTCAAGGTTGTACTCGATCATCCAGCGTCTGAATCCGATCGGCGACTCGGCAACGATGAGGACTTCTTTGTGACCCAGGATGTCCATGTGGTACTCCATCTTCGCCGCGAAAGCGTGAGCACCGATGCGAAGCCCGCGCCGGAGGGCCAGCGTGTGAAGCGACATCCCCGTATCGCCATCCACCCTGCGCCCGTTCACAACGGCACAGAGTTCCCCGTCTATCTGGGCCACGAGCACGTACTCGTCCTGCATACGGTGGCGATAGTACGCCAAGAGCTCCGCATAGACGCGGGCCGCGACAACGTCGTAGAAATCTCTCTCGACAGACATGAGCGGTGCGACATGTATGAGAATGTCAGGGATCTCATCCCGTGTGACCTGTCGGATGACCATCTCCTCCCCGCTCGCGATGGTCATGTACTTCGGTGGAAACGGGGGCATCTCGTGGTCGATGGGACGAAGAATCTTCTCTAGGTCAACGGACATGATGCATCTCCTCCGGAGTGTGGGCGAAGTACTCTACAAGGGGATTCCCTGCAAGTGATTATGCGATAAAGCAAGAATAGCAGGAACCGGAAGGGGGGACAAGGAGCGTCAGGCTATCGCCACCGCACCCAGTCTATCGGGAAATCGGCCGGAAGACGGATCACCTCAAAGAGGCTCGCGATGTACTCCCGCTTCTGCCCTGTCTGCGCGGGGTTCACGTACTTCCATACAGTGGTTCCGTCCGGGGTCACCTCAAATGCTTTCCCCCGGTCAGTCTCGGTGATGAGAGTATTGCCGTTCGGCAGCCGCGTGCTGGAACCACACTCCCCAGACCGGAAATCGGCGGGGCTCCTGCCCTCGTAGACCCATGCA
>JAUVLP010000016.1 GCA_030600655.1 Candidatus Eiseniibacteriota bacterium | reverse complement strand
GCCTTTCCTGCTATGGACATGGGGCTTGAAGCGCATCTCAGCCACCGGTTCCTGCGTGATACTGCTTGTCGAGATCGTCTTTGCCCTCGCCCTTGCGACGGCCGTGTTCGATGAACGCCTGTCTCCAGGTGCTGCTCTGGGAGCAGTCCTCATTGTATCCGCTGTTGTTCTAACGTCGTTGGGTGGTGGGGACGAGACGGTTACCGGTCCCGACGTTGTTCCTGAGTATGTGATTGAGGACGATAAGGAGCTTTTATGACGAGTCGAATAGTGTGTCTTGCCGCTCGCAGAAGCGCCGCTGCCGCCGTCGTGCTGCTTCTCTCAATGCTGGCGTGCATGACGGCGCCATCGGCGGCGTACGCCGACGACTCAGACGGGTTCGAGAACGCACCGGACTCCCTTATTGCTCGCGCCGGGCGGGAACTCTACGCCGGGAGATCGAGTGCGGCTGAAGCGATCTACCTCGAGGTTCTCAAGATGGACAATGACGACCACCGCGCCGAGCATGGTCTGGCGATCGTCGGTCTGATGCGAGAGGACGCCGAGTTTGCCATTGAGCATGCCAGAAGCGCGGTCAAGCGTGACCGGGGAAACTCGGAATACCATTTGATGCTGGCGTACGGTTACGGAATGAAGGCGAGCCAGGGCGGATTCAGAGCCGTGTTCTATGGAGGGAAGTACAAGAGCGAGTGTGAGAAGGCCGTCGAGTGCGATCCGGAGAACGTCGATGCGCACATCGGATTGCTCCAGTATTACGCGCATGCGCCGGGATTCGTCGGGGGAGGCATGGATAGAGCGGAAGCGACCATGCGCACGATCGAGGAACTGGACGAGTTCAGCGGGTTCCAGGCTCGCGCAATCGTGGCCATGTCGCAGGAGGACAGCGAGGCTGCGGAGATCGCCTTTCTGGCGGGTGCCCAGCTTGATACGACCAACGTCCGCGGCTGGAGGAGTCTCAGTCGATTCTACATGGAGGAGGAACGGTACGCCGACGCCATTCCGATCGGCCGGCGCATACTGCGGATTGATCCGGAGATAGAGCGAGCCACCTACATGCTGGCCACGGCGCAATTTCTGCTTGGTGACGACATCCCGGCAGCTGAAAGGGGCTTCCTGGATATCATCGCCCGCTGCGAGGAGGTAGACACGGGAGTTCTCGCGTCGTCCCACTGGAGATTGGGTCTCGTCTACGCAGGACGAGGAGAGTACGCAAAGGCTCACCTCGAGTGGGAGACGGCTCTCGAAATAGAGCCGGACCACGAGGGCGCGTCAGAGGAGCTGGACAAGTTGTAACCGAACTGTCAGGAGTCACAGTGGTAGTGCCGACTACATGGAGACGGATATGAGCGACAAACGACGTCTGGGGTCCGATGCATACGGCGGATGCAAGGGAGAGGACTACAAGCCTTACATAAGGCACTCGGTCACCATCCCGGAGTTCACGCTTCGGTCCGTACTCACCGGTGCTCTAATTGGCATTGTGTTCGGAGCCGCCAATGCCTATCTCGGTCTCAAGGTTGGCATGACGGTTTCGGCATCCATTCCGGCGGCCGTCATCGCTATTGCGCTGAGCCGTTTCTTTCGCTCTCGGCCTACGGTGCTTGAGAACAACATGGTCCAGACCGTGGGCTCCGCCGGCGAATCCCTGGCAGCAGGTATCATATTCACGATCCCGGCGCTCATAGTGCTTGGCTTCATGCCGGAGCTCTCCAAGATCTTCGCGCTTGCGGTTGTGGGAGGGCTTCTGGGCGTGCTCTTCATGATTCCACTTCGTCGATACCTGATGATAGGCGAACATGGGAAACTGCCGTTTCCGGAGGGCACGGCGTGCGCGGAGGTGCTCGTGGCCGGCGACGCGGGAGGATCTCGTGTCTCTCGGATCCTGGTGGGGTTGGGGATCGGTGCGCTGTACAAATTCCTGATGGATGGCCTGCATCTCTGGTCTGATCGCCCCGCCTGGAATATCCGTGGAGTCGAGGGCGCCCAAGTGGGTGGTGAGGTGACTCCGGCGCTTCTGGGCGTCGGATATGTCATCGGCCCGCGCATCTCAGGCATAATGCTTGCCGGTGGCGCCGTTGCTTGGCTCGTGCTCATCCCGATTATCAAGATGGTGGGAAACGGTCTGACCGAGCCGCTCTATCCCGCGAGCGTTCCCATAGCGGAGATGGGCCCAGGCGAGATCTGGAATAGCTACATACGCTACATCGGGGCTGGGGCGGTCGCCTTCGGGGGGCTTGTCACGCTCATCAAGGCTATACCCACGATGATCAGTTCGTTCGGCGCGGGTTTCAAAGAGTTGCTGGGGCGTTCGGGTGGAGCGACCAAGGCCGTGAGGACTGCGCGCGACCTTCCCACCAAGCTCGTGCTGTGGGGAGCCGTGCTTCTGGGGATCGTGGCCTGGCTTCTGCCCGCGATACCGGTCAATGCGCTAGGCGCATTACTCATAGTTGTCTTCAGCTTCTTCTTCGTTACCGTATCCTCCCGGATAGTCGGTCTCGTCGGCAGCAGCTCAAACCCCGCGTCGGGCATGACCATCGCAACGCTTCTGGCCACCAGCCTCATCTTCCTCGGAATGGGGTGGACGGGAAAGGCCGGCATGATCGGGGCCATCTCTATCGGGGCGGTCGTGTGCATCGCGATCTGTATCGCTTCAGACACGTCGCAGGATCTGAAGACCGGTTTCCTGGTCGGAGCAACACCTCGTCGGCAGCAGATCGGTGAGGTCATCGGTGTGCTGAGTTCGGCGCTTGCGATCGGTTGGGTCGTCTTCTTTCTTCACCGCGCGTACGGGATCGGATCGGACAGACTCCCGGCGCCACAGGCCGTGCTCATGTCCATGGTCGTCAAGGGTGTGCTAACTCAGTCGCTTCCTTGGACTCTCGTTTTCATAGGGGCGTTCATGGCCGCGTGCGTTGAGCTTCTCGGCATCCCGTCGTTGCCTTTCGCTGTGGGGCTCTACCTTCCGATCAGACTCTCGACGCCCATCATGACGGGTGGTCTCGTAAGGCTCATAGTGGAGCGCACGCGTGACCCCGAGAGGCGGCACACGCGGCGCGAGCGCGGCGTTCTCTTCAGCTCAGGACTCATCGCGGGAGGCGCCCTGATGGGTATCGGCGTGGCAGCGCTCGTCAATGCGGGGCTTGATGAGTCCATCACGATCGGATACGGCTGGGCTGGGGGAGCATCCGGACTTGTCGCCGCACTTATCTTCGGCCTCCTGACGCTGACACTATATCTGTCGACCAGAGCGCGGGCCGGCGACCCACCCGGCAACTAGACACGTGCCGGCCAGTGGTTGGTTTCGTCCGCAATGTCCAAGCTATCTGGGAAAAGATCTTGACGAGGGAGTGCGAGGCTCATACGTTTATGGTGCGTCGCACAAAGGCAGTAAAGTGGACCTGGGATGAGTGGGAGTCATATTGAGGGCGATCCTCAAGTATTCGAACAGGCGTCTCTACGACACGCATCAGTGCAGGATTATCACCCTTCTTGAGCTGTCCGAGCTGGTGCTCGCCGGTGAGGACCTTCACATTGAACTCAAGGGAACGGGCGAGGATATCTCAGCTGTCACCATGATCCATGCGATTCTGGAATACGTGAAGCGCAATCCGGATGATGAAGTCAGAGCAGAGCTGGCTGAGCGGGTGCTTCTGGCACTCCGGGGGTCTCTCGATTGCGACGGTGAAGCCACCTGCGATACGACTGAAGTCGAGAAGACGAGAGTCGGTGCTATATGACGCGTACAGCCGGCAAGAGAAGAGGTTTCGCAGAGCTCATCCGCAACAGGGA
Organism: Candidatus Eiseniibacteriota bacterium; assembly: GCA_030600655.1. Classification (GTDB taxonomy): domain Bacteria; phylum Joyebacterota; class Joyebacteria; order Joyebacterales; family Joyebacteraceae; genus Joyebacterum. The sequence continues at coordinate 26,199 of JAUVLP010000016.1, read as the reverse complement.
CTTCGCGTTGCTCTGGGCGGGGTCGCTTGCATCTCAGATGGGTGACCATCTGAGTCTTATGGCCCTGACCGCTCTCATTTTCGCGGTCTCCGGCGGTGAGAAGACGAGCGGTCTTGAGTTCTCGAAGATTCTGCTTCTGTCCAGTGCGCCTGCTCTGTTCATCGGTCCGATCTCCGGTGTATATGCGGACCGGATCAGCCGTCGCACCCTGATGATAGCGTCCGATTTCATACGGGCCGTGCTCGTAGCCGCTATCGCCCTGGTCTCAGGCTCGATGCTGGCCGTTTACATCCTCGTATTCTTTGTGTTCACCATCAATCGGTTCCACCTGTCGGCCAAGTCGGCCGCACTTCCGCAGATCGTGAGACGTGACAACCTCATGTCTGCCAACTCGCTTCTGAACATCGCGGGTGTGGCGGCGATCATAATTGGTCCGGCCGGTGGAGGACTTCTGGTCGAGCGATTCGGTTTCACAGCAGGGTTCCTCGCGGACTCGGCGATCTATGTTGTTGCAGGTATCTTCATTGCATTCATGACTCTGAGAGGCATCTCGGGAGTCGCGGCCGCGCGCGAGGAGGAACTGGCCGCCAGGAGGAAAGTTGTCGGAGAGACCGCGCGTCATGCGCTTCACGCGCACAGCCGCGAGGAGTTTGCTGAAGATGCAGTCCGCATCGGTCACGAGATTGCAGCGCCGATAGGAGAGGAAGTCGAGGTAATCAGCTCAGCCTACCAGCGGCTGCTTGCAGATCTCAAGGACGGCATAGCTCAGATGAAGGGGCGTGCGATAGTCATATACTCGACAATCTCTATGTCGAGCCTCATGTTTGTCGTCGGGTTCGGCATGGTGGCACTGCCGGTCCTCGGCAGGAACGAGTTTGCGATGGGACCCGCGCAGCTCGGCATACTGTTCTCGCTTGCCGGCGTGGGAATGCTCGTGGGGTCTATCCTCGTCGGGCATTTTTTCTCACGCACACCGCGTCGAGTCATCATCGCCGTGAGCTTTTTCCTCTACGGCGTTTGTGTGATTGCAGCGGCGCAGTCACCGACGATCGCTTTGGCTTTGACTGGTGTTCTCTTCATGGGTGTTTTCATAGCACCGGCCATGATTACCTGTGACACGGTTGTGCATGAGACGATGCCGAGGAACAGTGTAGGCAAAGCGTTTGGTTTCCGCGACATGCTGTCCAAAGCCGCGTTCGGGGTCGCCGGCATTCTGTCTGGTGTCATTGTGGACATCATCGGTCCTCGATCTCTCCTTGTCGCCGTTGGTCTCATGTCGATGGCGTACGCCGGCATCTCGGTCTTCCTTCTTGCCGACACATCGAGATTCAACCTCTTGAACGCATACCCGTTTCTTCGCGTGACTGCGAGACTCGCAGCAGCGTTGCCCCGGCGCATCAGTTACTGGATCATCGTGCCTCTCTCCGATCTGGCTGCGTTCGTCCTCAAGACCAAGCGGAAGCATGCACAGGAGAATGCCGGGCAGGTGCTCGGGAAGTCTCCGGACAGCAGGGAAGCGAAGGTGCTGGCCAAGCAGATGTTCAGAAACTATGGGCGGTACTATGCGGATTTCCTCGGTTTGGGCGGTCGGCACAGGGACAGTGTGAGTGATCGGGTCAAGTTCCGAGGACTCGAGCATCTCCAGGGAGCGCTCGGGGTTGGGAAGGGGGTAATCTTCGTCTCGGCTCATCTTGGTAGCTGGGACATGGGTGGAGCAGCCATGGCGGATGCTGAGGGTCTGCCGGATCTCTCGGCGATCGTCGAACCGGTTCCAGGAGACGCGTCTGAGAATGCTGTCTCTTCCTTGCGGAAGCGTGGAGGGGTCAACATCATCCGGTTGGGCCAAACGCTCAGAGTGTGGCGGGCGCTTAAGAGGAACGAGATCGTTTTCATTCTGGGAGAGAGACTTGTCGGCGCCGATGGTGTTGACGTGATGTTCTTTGGGAAACAGGCAACTCTGCCAAGAGGGGCGGCCTACCTTGCCCTGAGGAGCGGGGCGCCGATCGTTCCCGGTTTTTGTATTCGCGGGTCCAATGGAAGCTACGAAATTTTCATTGAAGAACCAATCCTGACAGATGCCGGTGGTGATTTTAACGCCGCCGTGAGAACGTATACGCAGCGTCTCGCCGACGTTATCGAAGGGTACATCGCGCGCTACCCGGACCAGTGGTGCATGTTGCAGCCGATCTGGGCGCCGTGAAGACAGCGTCAGACGTCATTCATGGTTGAGGGTCGGGAGATTCTGCCGAAGCGCGAGTGTGAACAATCCTGTGCTGTCCGCGTCGGAGAGGAAGCTTACGTCTGTTGGGAGCAGGGTCGAGGGAGGGGGGAAGGAGCCGGCAAATGGCTGGTGTTGTTCTTCTCAGAAGGGGGTGAACGCGTATGCGAGTTCTCGCAGTGCTGCGGCGGGTGTTGAGAGGTGCTGGCGAAAGGTGAGATTCACGAAGTGTGTCCTGTTGTCCAGATTCTCATTGGGGACCACCGAGTCGTCTTCTACCCTGAGAGCGGGTGAGGTCAGAGTAGGATCCGAGACAGGGAGGAGTGAGCTATGCTTGACAAGGCAGAATTGGGTCGGCGCGTAAAGCTTGAGAGGCTGGCCAAGAGTATGACCCTGAAGCAGGTCGCTGACGGTTCCAATATGTCACCCACGCACATATCAGAGATAGAGCGTGGAAGGACATCGCCGACAGTCGGAGCGCTGCTGCGCATTGCGCATGCTCTGGGTAGACCGGCGACCTACTTTGTTGAAGAGGAGCAGCTTCCGAACGTTTCAGTGGTGCGTAGGCACGAGCGGCCCCGCCATGTTATCAGGGACGGTGACAAGACCGTGGCAGAGGTCGATTTCCTGACCACCGGGATACCGGCCGGGCGACTACGCGTGGTGGAACTGCAGGATTTCGAGTCCGGTCCATTGCAGACTCGGCCCCACGAAGGTGAGGAAATTCTCATCGTCGAGTTGGGAGAGCTCAAGGTCACAGTCGACGGCGATGAGTACCAACTGGGACCCGGGGACTGCATTCAGTTCAGAGCAAGCGTGCCTCACCGGATCGAGAAGACCGGTTCGGGGAACACGCGTGTGCTCTGGGTGACGACGTCGGAAGGTGTGCTGTCATCCTAGACAGTGGGGGTTTCCCTTTCTCCACCGCGCGATCGAGAGCGATTCCGATTCGCGATTCGCATGGGAGCGAGTAAGAAGCCCCTGGGAGAATGTGCATATGATCCTAGCACGTCGCTCGGAACGAGCGGGTAAAGGAAGCAGACACGTGCGTCTGTCGCGCCTGACGGCGATTGCGATCACAACGATATGCCTGTTCGTTCATTCGACAGGCGGTGCAGCAGTCGGCAACGCCGAACTCCACAACATTCCCGGATTGTCCGACTCCAGCATCAGGGTCCTCTCCGAGCAGGGTTTTGTCGCCATCTCCGGTGAAGCGCCGAGCCCCGCGCAGAGCTACCATATGCTCCGCGAACAGGGTGTCAATCCCTTCATCACCGCCGATGTAGTGCTGCGAACTACGCGTCTGTTCATCGATGAGATCCTTCTCACGCTGGAGGAAGACAAACTCTACGAGCAGCTCGAGGAGTTGTCGCGAGAGATGGTGCGGCTGAGTGGAGATCAATACCTGCGCGCGACCGACTCAACGATCAGAGAGGCGGCCCGGCTCAACGTCGCGTTCTTTTCAGTCGGCCTGAGTCTGCTGGATCCAGAGTTCTTTCCGTCGGAGACGGCACTTGGACTTGTCGAGAGGGAACTCGCGCTGATCGAAGAGGGGACGGTGATTGGATTCTCGCCCATCATGGGTGCCACTCCACTCGATGGTGTGGCGGGGCCGGGTGAGGACTATTCGCACTACATCGCTGACGGTCACTACGCCTCGAGCGATCGCCTCGAGAGATTCCACAGAGCAGTCACATGGTACAGCAGGATGGCATTTGCTCTGCCGGAAGGCAGAGTTGAGGATTACCGCCTCACGATTCAGGCATTGCTTATCGTGCGTGCTCTGGAGGAAGAGGCGGGCGACTGGTTGGAACTCTGGAGTCTTATCTATGACCCGTTGCTTTTCTTTCGTGGTGGAGCGGGTGACCCGACCGTGCTTGACTATATGGAGATTGCGGACGACGTTTTCGGCGAGGGATTCGACATCGAGATCCTTTCCGACGGGGAACTTGTCGCGCGATTCGCGGAGCGAGTGGGGGAGATTGCCCCGCCTCATTTCGAAACGCATGAGCTGAGAGGCCTTCGCTTCCTGTGTCCGAAGGACTTTCATTACAAACAGGGTTTCCGAAGATTGGGAAGCGCGGCTGATGGTGCGCCCTCGGTTGCATTGAGCCTGATGGCGCTCCTCGGTTCCACGGCCGCGAGACGGGTATTGGACGAACAGGACGCATTCGACCGGGAGATCTATCGGTTGGGGTATCATGAGCTCGAGCGCGAATTGGAGCAGATCAGCTACGGGGGCTGGACGAGTGATCTGTACTGGAACTGGCTCCATGCGATTTCGGCGGTCTTTGAACCGCCGGGAAAAGAACTCCCCGATTTCGCAAGGACGCGCGCGTGGGAGACAAGGATGCTGTCGACAGCATCTGCTGCGTGGGCGGACATACGGCAAGCGCCTGCCGGACACTTGGATCCAGCATTCAGCCTTAGAGGCGCGCTACCGGAGGTGGAAGAACACTGTCTCGTGGTCGAGCCGTACCCGGAGCTGTACATCCGGCTCAGAGATCTTCTCGACAATCTCAGAGATAAGTTGTGGGAGAACTACCTGCTCGACGACTCCATGTCAGTCAGGATGGATGCCTACCGCGAGTTTCTCATTTCACTGGAAGGATCATCCGTCCTTCCTGCCGGGGTAGCCACGCAGTTGGGCGCCGCTCCGGGCAGTCCTCTGGATCGGACACCCGGCCTGGGTTTTCTTGAGGGAGTCGAACGCGAGGAGCAGCGTGGAGCCCCTGTTGCGCGCGCTGCATTCATCGCTTCGGTCTACCACGACTTCGGAACGGGAACGACCATAGAGGTTGCGGTGGGGGATCCTGATCTGATCTATGTCAGCGTCGGGCAAGGAGAAGACAGACTGCTCTTCGGAGGTGTGATCTCCTCGTTCTACGAGTTCAAGAATGTGGGCGGGGAACCCCTCACAACCGAGGAGTGGTTGAAGGAACTCGATAGCTCGTCGCCGTCGAGACCTTTTTGGGTGACGGAGTTTCTTGCGGAGTAGCCGGCCGCAGAACAGTGATCTTCGATCAGACGACCGAGTGGTCCAGGTCGATGGCGCCTTCCGAGAATCGTCTCACGTTCAACCTGCCGATATCCAGATCCGGCTTCTGTCCAAGGATAAGCTGCGCGAGAAGCGACGAGACTCTAGGCGCTATCATGAAGCCATGTCCGCTGAAGCCGCTCGCCTGGAAGAGTCCGTCGATGCCGTCAGTTTCGCCGATGATTGGTTGCGCATCGGGTGTCACATCGTAGAGTCCCGCCCACTGGCGCACCACCTTTACGTGCTTGAGCGCCGGCATGAGAAAACTCAGTTTGCGCGACATCATTGTTAGAAAGTCTACACTCGATTCCTCGTTGAACCCCGGTTCCTCATCAGGATAGGCGAACCCGCCTATTACGGACCCATGTTTCACCTGGCGAAAGTAGATGCCGAAACTGAATGAGATTATCATCGGGTCGAGAAAGCGCTCGAGTGGTTCCGTCACGAGGATCTCCCTGCGATAGGGAGTTATCGGGATCTGCACGTCTACGGTCTGAGCCAGCAGCACACTATGACTTCCTGCTGCGTTCACGACGCGAGGTGTGTTGATGACCCCTCGCTCGGTCTCTACGCCAACGATCCGGTTCCCATCACGGAGAATGCGAGTTACCGGGGTAAAGAGCCTGATCTCGACACCGAGTCTCGATGCGGCCTCCGCGTACGCTTTCGTTGTGAGAAACGGATTCGCGCTTGCGTCCGAGGGACAGTAGGTCGCCATTCGAACGCCATCCGTATTCAGTTGTCTCACGACACGAGTCGCTATCTCCGCAGGCTGGAGAATCTCCACGTCGAGCCCGAGTCTGCGCTGGAGTTTGAAATTCTTGTGGAATTGCTCCACATCCTCGTCGGTGTAGGCAAGAACGAGATAACCTCCCTGCAGGAACTCGATGTCGGCGTCCAGTTCCTCCTCGAGCGTCTTGAAGATACGCACACTGTCCATAGCAAGCTGCGCGTTTGGCTCAGTACTCCACTGCTGACGGATCCCGCCTCCGCACCTGCCCGTTGCTCCGCTGGACAGGTACTCCGATTCCAGCAGAACGCAGTTCGTCATCCCGCCCTTGGCAAGATAGTACGCGACAGCGGCGCCGACGACGCCTCCACCTATGATCACGCAGTCAGCGTTGGTTTTCATGGCGTCTCTTGTCATTCCTCATTGCCTTCGCCGGCGAGGATGCCGATCTCCACAGGCATCGTAGGCGGTCGGTCAAGAAGGGTCTTCATATCGGCGACTTCTCCGCCGACCCTTTCCACGATTATCCGAGAGATGAGACGCGAACACGTCCTTCCCTGGCACGGTCCCATTCCTGTTCGGAGAACCCGTTTGAGCTCGTCCAGTGTTGTAAGGCCCGAGTCGATGGCCTCGACTATCTCGCCGTAGGTGATGTCCTCACACCTGCATATGATCACGTCGTCCTTCAATCCCGCCCATCCTTGCATCTGAAGTGTCTGACGATCATCACGTATTGCTGCGGAACCTCGATCGATACGAGAGGCGTTCTGTCGAGCGCCTTCGAGTCGACCACGCGAGTGACGAGTGCGTCGCTGACGATGTTGCCCTCCCTGTCGATGGCCGAAACGATCTCGTCTTTCTTGGGGAGCGGCAGGTACTCGTACGGCAGTGTGACAGTCCCTAAGCCATCGGCCCGGCTCGCGTCCACGACAAAGATGGCGAGGCCCGGGCACGCGCTGATGCACAGTCCGCAGCCGTTGCACTTGTCGTAGTCTACCGTGGGTGTGTTGTTGATATCCCCTTCTATGACGATCGCGTCTCTTGGACAGGCCTGAACGCAGGGATTGCAGGGGATGTCTTCAACACATTCGATAACGACGACCGGCCCCGCCGAAAGTCTTGTGAGGGGCGGCAGGTGGTGCTTCAGCTCCTCGTTCCTCAGTATGCCGTCCCGTCGATGGTTCACTGGGTGCCCGCCTTATCCTCATTCATAGAGGAGAGCATCTTCTCTTTGCCCTCACGTGCTTTGGCTCCGAATGGACCTGCTCGGAGCGTCTTCAGACTGTCTGCCGCCTCATCCCTCAGGCGCGCCAGTTCATCCGTATCGGACTCCGCACCCAACCACTCAGCGGCGGCCAGTCCGGCGAGGCGCCCTTCTATCATGGCCGTCGAGGCTTCTTCAACGCCCGATGCATCTCCGGCTATGAAGACGCCCGGGATGCTGGTCTCAAGGTCTGGACCATGAACCGCCACCGGTCCTCCGAGCTCCGACATGTAAGTCTGCCGGCATCCCATCTGAAAGGCCAATTCACAGTTCGGCGTCAGGCCAACTGCGAGACACACCGCATCCACCGGGAGCTTGCGTTCGGACCCCGGCACAGGCTGCCAGTGGTCGTCGACGCGGCAGATCTCTGCTGATTCCACACGATCCGGCCCCGTGACTCTGAGGATCGTGTGCGATATCAGGATCGGCACGCCGGCTCTTCGTATCTTCGCGGCGTGTACGTGGTAGCCGCCTATCTCGGGAGCGGCGTCGATGACGGCTGCGACATCGACGCCGGCCTGCAAGAGCTGGTACGCGACAATCAGGCCTATGTTCCCGGCTCCCACCATGAGCACACGCTTGCCCGGAACAACTCCATGTACATTCATCAGGGTCTGAACGGCTCCAGCCCCGTAGACGCCGGGGAGGTCACAGTTCTCAAACGCCAGCATGTTCTCAGAGGCGCCCGTCGCGAGAATCACGGCGTCCGCCTTGAGCTGCATGTGGCGCGTGCCTGCCAGCAGCGAAAGCGTCCGGTCCGGGTAGAGTCCGAGAACCGTTGTTCCCAGCATGAGTTTGACAGGAAGGCTCTCAAGGTTTGCTATCAGTCTGTCCCCGATGTCGACCCCGCGAATCTGCGCGTAGTGTTCTCGGGAGCCAAAGAACATGTGAGTCTGCTTTATCAACTGTCCACCGGGAACAAGATTCTCATCGATGACGACCGTCTCTACTCCCATGCGTCCCGCATAGGCCGCCGCCGACAACCCTGCCGGCCCCATGCCGACGATCGCAAGCGGTATGGTTGCTCCATCGTCTGAGTCTCGTCTCGGCTCAGGCGGTGGAGAACCTGCAGAGGACAGATCGGCGAGGGGTATGGTGCCCTTTCCTCGCTGAGTCTCTACTCGCATACCTTCTCTGAGCGGAGTTACGCAGGTCATGATGTTCGGGATTCCGTCGACGGTCATCAGGCATGACGAGCATCGTCCGATGGCACAGAAGAAACCTCTCGGACGCTTTCTCCTGACACTCTCACGGAACACGCGGATGTCGTTGGCGTGAAGCGCAGCTGCTATGCTCTCGCCCTCGAATCCCAGGAGTCTCCTGCCATCGAATTCGAATTCGAATTCGATCTCTCGACCGCGGTCGAACTCGAGTATAGGATGCCGCGTCAGTCGCACGACCGGTGTCTCCTGAGTTCCCAGAGCAGTAATATTTTGACGCTCACACTGCTTGGGGGTAGTATGGAACTCATTGAAACGCTCCCCGGATGCAGGAGCGCTTGTTCATTTCATCTTATCGACGATAACACTCTCGGATACCGTGGGCAACACGAATTGCCCAGCAAGGGTCCCGCAGTTCTTCAGGCGGGTGGGGGATGGCATGAGAGTGGCGACGGCAATGACGATAGCTGGTTCGGACTCATGCGGCGGGGCCGGAGTCCAGGCTGATCTGAAGACGATGAGCGCCTTCGGTGTTCATGGGACGAGTGCGCTCACGTCGATCACAGCACAGAACACCCTCGGAGTAAGGAGCTCTTTCCATCTTCCGACCGAACTCATCGCCGAGCAGATCGACGCGATCATGGATGACATGGGGGCGCAGGCCGCGAAGACCGGAATGCTGGCAACCGTGGAGATCATCGAGACCGTGGCTGATCGCATCAGATCACGCAGCATTCCCAATGTGGTTGTGGATCCGGTTATGGTTGCGACGTCCGGTGCAAGGCTCATGGATGAGAAGGCAACGGACGTCTTCGTGAGGGAGCTTCTTCCCCTGGCGCTCGTGATCACTCCCAATGTGGATGAAGCTGCTGTCCTGGCTGGATTCACCGTGGACACACGGGTAACAATGATGGACGCAGCGCGCGCGATCTGCGACGTGACGGGAGCGTCTGTTCTCGTCAAAGGTGGGCACATGACCGGCGATGCAACCGATATTCTTTTCGACGGTGCAGAGTTCCACGACTTCACGGGCAGGAGGATCGAGGGTGGCAGGATACACGGGACCGGTTGCACGCTTGCTGCCGCGATCGCATCCGGACTTGCGCGCGGCGACGCTCTAGTGTGCGCCATCGAAAAGGCGAAGGATTTCGTAACCCGCGGCATCGAGGAATCGCTTGACATCGGGCGGGGCAGTGCGCTGATCAACCACACCGTTCACGCTGCAGTTATCAGGGGCAGCAGCAGGATGGAGGAGTAAATTGAAGCACGTGTTCGGACCTGTACCGTCACGAAGGCTTGGTCTATCTCTCGGCATCGACCTCCTGACTCCCAAGATCTGTACGATGGATTGTATCTACTGCGAGTTGGGACCAACGACCGACAGAAGAATAGAACGCGGCCGCTTCGTCGACCTGGGTGAGCTTCTGGATGAGCTCAGAGCGCGGCTTGCTGAAGGGCCGGATGTGGACTACGTCACTTTCTCGGGCTCCGGTGAGCCGACGCTCAGCCTCGATCTTGGTGCTGCGATCGACGGCGTCCGGGCGGTGACAGACGCGAAGATAGCGGTCCTCACAAACGGCAGCCTTATGACGGATCCCGATGTCCGGAAGGCTCTGATGAAAACCGATGTTGTGATTCCGTCTGTGGATGCCGTTTCCAGAGAGGCCTTTCAGCGCATCAACAGGCCTGCCCCTGGCCTCGATCCTGAGGCCATTGTTGAGGGAATAGCGACCTTTACGGCGGAGTTCGACGGTGAAGTCTGGCTTGAGACCGTAATAGTGAAGGGCATGAACGATGATCCTCAAGAAGTAGCGCGACTTACGGCCGCGGCCGATCTGATCTCGCCGGCCAAGATACACGTCAATACCGTCGTGCGTCCGCCGGCTGTCGCTGGTACGGAGGCGGTTGACGATGACCGCCTGCAGAAGATCGCGAGAGCACTCGGTCCTCACGCGGAGGTAATAGCGTCGCCGAATGTTCGCTCTCACGTCTTCGCTGCTGACTCGGTAGAGGTCATCGTTGACATGGCGGCCCGGAGGCCTGTCACGATCAGTGATATAGCGTCCGTACTCGGAGTCAGCCCTGGTGAGGCTGCGAAAATCGTTGGGTCCCTTCTTGATGGCAAGCGGTTAGAGGTTGTGCGGCACGGCGATCTGCTGTACTATGTGTCCATCGCTCGCAAAGGGGAGGGGTCGTGAAGGTTGCTATTAAGGGTTTCGACCAGATGTCCTTGGTTGACTGGGATGGAATGGTCGCTGCGACGTTGTATCTGCCTAGCTGCAATTTCCGGTGTCCGTATTGCCACAATGCCGGCCTCGTTCTCTTGCCCGACCAGTACGAAACCATTCCATTGGATACCGTGCTCTCTTACGTTACGGAGCACAATGATTTCCTCGACGGCGTTTGCATCACTGGTGGTGAGCCGTGCATGCATGGGTGTCTTCCTGAGCTCATAAGGGATCTCAGAGCCACTGGGATGCGGATCAAGTTGGACACCAACGGTTCGTTCCCCGACATGCTCGAGCGGCTTATCGCCGATGAGCTCCTGGACTACGTTGCGATGGATGTCAAGGCTCCATTGGACTATGAGTCATACGCGAAGAGTGCGGGCATCACTGAGCGCCGGGTCTTCAACAGGGTCCGTGAGAGCATCGAGATCCTGATGGACGGACAGGTTGATTATGAGTTCCGGACAACGGTAGTTCCCTCGTTGCACCGAGCCAGTGACATGAAGCTGATCGCGGAACAGATCAAAGGAGCGCGTCGCTATGTCATCCAGAACTACGTCGCGCGCGAGACGCTGGATCCCAGCTTCATGAACGAGTTGCCATATGACTCTGAGCGTTTGAACGAGTTCAGGAAGATGGTGGGACGCAAGGTGGACGAGTGTGTTATCAGAGGGAAGATCGACGTGTAGAAGTTCCGGTGGGGGCGTTGTCGCCAGATGATCACCGCTGCAACGCAGCCCTGATATGTGAACACAGAATGGATAGAAGGACAAGGACGCCGGCTGACGCCGGCGTTTTCATGTCAGGTCATGCCATTCTGCGGATTCGTCCTCGCATCGATGGGCGCAGTCTAGCGCCGGCGTTTCGACCTGCGGGTTCGTCGCCTCGGGTCGCGTGGCCCTGGAAGGAATGTGTGTCTCCGGTACATGCGGGTCCGCAACTGCTCGATACTCGTTGCACTTGGGACGTTGTCGGGGTCGATCTCGCGTGCTCCAACAATCAGTAGCGCCAAGGCATAGCAGGAAGTCAGCACCAGAACAAGCGATGCGATAACGGGCGCCGGTCCAATAGAAGAGTCGATCGTCACTCCGGCAACACCGTAGCAGATCCCAGCGACTGCGTGGGTCCAGCGGAGGGCGCGGTCAGCGGGGGGCGTGACCGAGTTCAGCAGCGCGAGTGCCAGAAGCAGTGTGGGACAAACAGTGACCCCGAGAGGGGAGAAGATGAATGCCGGCAGGTCTCCCGAATAGCCGGGGTAAGCGACGGCGAAGCCGGACGCCGCCAGCATGAGGCCGAGCCGCAGTCTGGGCGTGCGTTCGAAGGAGATGCGGAAGCGAGGGTGAATCGTCTCTCGGAGCCATGCGAGCGAGAGCGCCACGCTCACCAGTCCACCTGCCAGCCACCAAACGGGATGTGATCGGAGAGCTACAGCCGTCGTGGCGAAAGCAATCGCCATGTAGGCGCTCAGCCATCTCCCGATCTGCTCGCGTCTGAGCCACCACATGGCAGCAAGTACGGCGAGAAGCAGATGGTGGAACCCGGCCAATGGTAGATGGCGAAGAGTTATCTCAGTGAGTATGAGCGAGTCCGGTTCCATTCTCTACGTCATGCCCTTTTTCTCTCGGTCTGCTTCGCGAGGTATTCCTCGAATCGGATCCAGAACGGATCGACTTTCGGGTGTTCCAGGTCGTGCTCTCCGTGTTCATCACGGATGATAACGCCTCTCTCGGGAGGCAGCAGCTCGCCTACGGCCGATGCGGGAATGCCCTCTGCCTTGAGGGCGGCAAGCACGGCATCGGCGCTATCAGGCGTTACGGTTGCCACCAGCGTGCCTTCGCTTATGGCCTTGTACGGATCTATGTCGAAGACCTCGCAGACCTCCATGACCACATCCTGCGTCACAATGCTGTTCTTGTCGACCAGGAGTCCCTGACCGGACGCGCTTGCGATCTCGAACAGCGCACCCCATATCCCGCACTCGGTTGCATCATGCATGGCGGTTGCGTGGCCGGCACGCGTGACGATTGCCGCATCACGTACGACTGACATCTGGTAGAACACTTCTTGGGCGCGATGCGTAACATCCTCTCCGCGCGCCTCGGTGATGAATTCGGGGAACTGCATCGACATGAGCCCGGTCGTTTCAATCGCCGGTCCCTTCGTGATAATGATGACATCACCTTGAGATGCTTTTCTCGGGTCGATGAGCTCCTCCGCTCGTCCAACGCCGATGACTGTGGCTCCTCCGACCATCGGGTAGTTGCAGCCGGCATACCGGGCTGTGTGGCCTGTTACGATGGCCACTCCGAGACGCTTGGCCTCCTCGTGTATCGTGTTCCATATGGTGGTGAGCGTTTCTTCGTCCATCTCCGGAGGTAGATTCAGATCCACGGTGAAGTAGCGCGCGGGAATTCCGCTCACTGCTACGTCGCTGAGCAGTATGTGGAAGGCGAACCACGCGGCGTGTTCCCAGCCGAGCGCCGGTGCGATGAAGAACGGATCGCAGGACATGACCACGATATGATCACCGATCTCTACAGCACCGAAATCAACGCCGTGTGTCGGTCCGACCTTCACCGTGGGGTCGATCGCGCCGAGTCGTGGGAAGATGACCTCATCGAAGAACGCTGGTGTTGCCTTGCCGAGTGGGGGGAGCTTGGTGATTGACATTTCTTGCCGGTCCTTCCTGTTTGTGCTCACATCTTCGGGTCAAGCTCAGAAGACCGTTGTCTGCTCCTGCGGTGATCGCCGCAGGGGTCTACTGGGATGGGTGCTACTTCGTTCTCAAGTATCTCTCGAGCGTCGCACGATGACTGGCGAACGCGATGTCGGCCGGCAGGTTGGATGACGTGAAGAAGCGAGCATCCACGGCATCGTCACCCGCAGCAAGGGTGCCTCCTAGAATATGAGCCGTGAAGGTGAAGCAGACGATGGGAGTTCTCGGATCGTCACTGCTCGACCATGAATCGAACAAGCAGTTGATTTCGATCCGAAGCCCGGTCTCCTCCTCGACTTCACGCACTGCGCTCTCCGCCGGCGTCTCTCCCTGCTCGATGAACCCCGTGGGGAGGCACCAGAGTCCCTCGCCCGGCAAGTATCTGCGCCTGACGAGCAGAACAGCACCAGCGCGCTCGATGATGACGGCCGTGACAGGCGCAGGATTGAGATAGAGGATGTAGCTGCAGTCGGGGCACGTGGGTCTCGGGTGCCCGCGTGTAATTCTCTCGACCAGAGCTGTTCCGCATCGCGGACAGTACTTAAGGTCTCCGTGGTTGTTCTGTCCGTCAATGTCGTAGACGATTTGCGGGCCTCCTGCGTGCCACGGTGGCAGGCGGTTTCCTTCGTGCTGGGATCACCGAGTTTCCTACCCTCGTCCTGAACGCTCAGCGTTCGGGGCGAGGGCGTTCTGCAGAGTGTCAATTGCAGCGCCGGGATCATCTGCGAAACAGACGGCGGACACAACGGCCGCAAACTTCGCTCCAGCCGCCATTACTGCTGCTACGTTTCCAGGCTCCAGTCCACCGATGGCAACTATTGGAACGCCGGGCACGGCCCTCGAGATATCGGTTATCCTACCGGTCCCAACCGGGTCATCAGCATCCTGCTTCGTGTCGGTTGGAAACACCGGTCCCACTCCGAAGTAGTCGACATCCGCTTCTACTGCGATCGCGTCGGCAACTGTGTTTACGGAGAGTCCGACCATCGCGTTCGGTCCTACGATCTCTCGGGCAACGGCAGCGTCGGCATCTTGCTTCCCGACGTGGACGCCGTCCGCGTGCACTGCCGCAGCGATGTCGGGGCGGTCGTTGATGATGAACCTGGTCCGGGTTCCCTCGGTCACGTTTCTCAGTGCGCGAGCAAGTTCCAGCAGCTCAGGATCCGGGAGCTGTTTCTCTCTGAGTTGGATGACCGACACGCCACGTTTGACCGCTGCGCGCGCGAGCTCGACGTGCGGTACGTTCGGGGCCGTGATAACGAGGTAGAGCCCGCTTCCTGTGAGTCTGCTGCAGATGCCGCCGTCATCAGAACTCATGGCCGGTTCCCTTGGTGCTGCGTGTGGGTGTGCCGAGATATCAGGGTGTGCTGCTGTCGTCCAGCTCGGCGAGGATCTGCCTTGCCACCTTTCGGCCCGAGAGAAGCATGCCTCCAAAGATCGGGCCCATCCTGTAACCGCCATGGACCGCCGCTGCAGCCATGCCGGCCACATAAAGCCCAGGGAAGACCTCGCCGGTTTTCTCGACGACGGTCTTCTCGCCGTTTTCGGCCCACATACTCTTCTCGCCTACAATGCCTCCGGTCTCCGTCGCGAGTCTGATACCCATCTTCTGAACGGTGACGTGAACGATGTCCGAATCATGGCCGGTGGCATCCAGTACGATCTGCGCGGAAATCGACAGTGGGTCAACGTGAAGCCCGGCCGCGGTAACGGGGCTCCAGAGAATGACCACGCCTGAGATGCGGTCGCGTGAGAAGAGGACGTCCTCGACCTTGCATGTGTTAAAGATCTTGAGGCCTGCCTTACTTGCACCGTACGCAAGAGCCGCGGCAGTTTGCACTGCGTCCGCCGTGTAGTATCCCTCGTCGTGGGGACGGTAGTCTATTCCGAAGTCGTCCATGATCGGTAGGGCATCCTTCCGGACCACGATCTCATTGAAGAGCATTCCTCCGCCCCAGATGCCACCGCCGGTTGACAGCTTGCTTTCGAAGAGAGCAACGTTCCTTCCGGTCTCGGCCAGGTATCTTCCGGCAACCAGCCCGGCCGGTCCGGCTCCCACGATGGCCACGTCCAGTTCCAGCGATTCCGAGAACTTCTCGAAGAACCGCTGTGATATGGCCCTCGTGACGGCTACATCACTGATCATGATTCTCTCCCGTGCCTTTTCAGAGTTGTCGTCGACAGCCGAGCAACAAACAAATGCGGGACCCTTGTCCCGGACAAACAAATACGGGACCCTTGTCCCGGACAAACAAATGCGGGACCCTTGTCCCGGACAGAAAAAAATACGGGACCCTTGTCCCAGACAGGGGAGCCCCGCGGTATTCGCGTTCTCCCGAGTCGTTTCCCTACGCTGGTATTGCCCAGTTCAGGTCCGAAGGGTCGTTTCTCTCAGGCCTTTTTTCGGCCTCCCCCAACGAGCTCGGCACATTTTCTGTCGCCCAAGTTCGAATCCGATGCTTGAGCAACTTTGCAACTTCATATAACCTACCACATGGTTCAGCGCCGGTCAATCATGTACCCGCTGTTTCTGTGATCGGCATGGCATGCTGAGTTATTGTGGTTCCTGGTGCTTCTCCAGATGTTGATTTCTGGCTCGAGCGGAAGAGGACACATGAAATTCACTGCTCACGGCGCCGCGAGAAATGTCACCGGTTCGAAGCATGTGCTGTCGGTGGGGGGAGCACGGATCTTGCTCGACTGCGGACTCTTTCAGGGGAGAAGAGCTGAGAGCGAGCGCCGCAACAGAAATCTCCCGTTCGATCCAGCTTCGATCGATGTTCTTCTACTCTCGCATGCTCACGTCGATCATTGCGGCAGCATCCCGACGCTGGTCAAGCATGGATTCACAGGAAAAATTTTCGCCACACATGCAACAGTCGATCTCTGCGACATCATGCTGCGAGATTCCGCGTATGTTCAGAGCCACGATCTCTCGTACCTCAACAAGCGAAGGAAGAAGCAAGGGGAGTCCATACTCTACCCCATCTATACCATCGAGGATGTTGAGAAAGCACTCGAGCACTTCTGCGGTGTTGACTACGACGTTCCGACAGGAGTTGCTCCGGGCGTCACGGTCACGTGGCGTGATGCCGGTCACATACTCGGATCGGCGCTTCTCGAGATCAACGCGCATGAGAGAGGCTGCTCTCGCAAAGTGGTGTTCACGGGAGATCTCGGCCGGAAGGATGTGCCGATTCTGAAGGATCCGTACTCGGTCTCTTCGGCCGACGTTCTGATCACGGAGAGCACGTACGGTTCACGCACACACAGTTCGATGGATCATGTGAGCGATGAGCTGGCACGGTTCATTTCTGATGCCGTTCGGAGGCGTGCGAAGATCGTAGTACCGTCCTTCGCCGTGGGGCGAACGCAAAGGATAATCTACAGTGTTCATGAGCTTATGCGAGCTGGAAAGATCCCCGAGTTTCCGATCTACGTGGACAGCCCGATGGCGATTCGGGCGACGTCGGTCTTCCGAAAGCACGCTGAGTGCTTCGATGTAGAGATGAAGGCGCTGATAGGCAGGGGGGACGATCCGCTCGGCTTCTCGCGTGTTCAGTACGTTATGGAGGCCAGTGATTCCAAGAAACTCAACAGACGCCCTGGTCCCATGATGATCGTCTCGGCCTCCGGGATGTGCGAGGCGGGTCGGATACTCCACCATCTCAAGAACAACATCACTCGCCGCAGGAATGCGATCCTGATCATCGGCTACCAGGCAGAACACACACTTGGAAGACGCATCGCCGAAGGGGCTCGAGTTGTAAGGATCTTCGGGCAGGAGTATCCATTGAAGGCTAGGGTCAAGGTCTTCAATGAGTTCAGCGCACACGCGGATCGTGATGAACTGCTCGCGTTTGCAAACGGGATGACGAGACCTCCCAGACGCACCATCGTTGTTCATGGAAGTGAGGATCAAGCTGTTGCGTTCGGACATAGCCTCACGGCGAATGGGTTCGCGAACGTATCTGTTCCGATTGACGGTGAGACGATTCAGCTGTGATGCTCGATTCGTGGACTGCGATTTCTGTCAGTGCGATTCACTTCTTGGTTTGCATTTGTTGCGTTCACAACTTCGCTCGATTCGAATTCTGCGCGCTGCAAACAAGAGCGATCGAGATGCACTTCGACACGATTTGAGCAACCGACATCATCCGTCCTGCAACTTCTGATCGCGTCGGTCGCGGACGTCGCACGCACTTTTCGCTTGACACTTCTGAAACACCATCCTATATGTGACCGATGAACGGTGTTTCCGTTCCCTTGAGTTCTTTGTCACTAGCAGGTTGTTGTTGTCGACGGCTTCGTGCACGCGCTGATGCGATTTGGTCGGGCGCACCTCGGGTTCCATCGCACGGGTGATCGTCGACGAGTTGTGGACGCCGGTGCGTTCCGGAGTAAGGGCGTGCGTGGCGGACATGAGAGGAAGCCAGGTTGGCCAGATTATCCCTCCGCGAATGGGCGCGGACTGGGATCAAGGAGGTGAAGGACCTATGGCGGTAAAGACGAAGAAGAAGCCGGCGAAGAAGAAGGTCGTGAAGAAGAAGGTCGTGAAGAAGGTTGCGAAGAAGAGGCCGGCAAAGAAGAAGGTTGCGAAGAAGAAGGTTGCGAAGAAGAAGCCGGCAAAGAAGAAGGTCGCGAAGAAGAAGGTCGCGAAGAAGAAGCCGGCGAAGAAGAAGGTTGCGAAGAAGAAGCCGGCTAAGAGGAAGGTCGTCCGCAAGAAGAAGTAGCAGAAACCTTCCACATAGAGAAAGAGAGAGCGGAGCGCTGCATGCGCTCCGCTCTCTCTTTGGTGGTAGCGCCAACGGGGATCGAACCCGTGTTACCGGCTTGAGAGGCCGGCGTCCTAACCACTAGACGATGGCGCCATAATCCATGGTTGGGGAGGGAGGGGTCGAACCTCCGCCGGCGGATCCAGAGTCCGCTGTCCTGCCACTAGACGACTCCCCAGAAGCTATTCAGTTGTCAGTGTCGCCGCGAGTTCGCTTGCGAACTTGAGCCTCGCGAGCACCTTGTCGCGACCGAGGAGGGAGAGCGTTTCAAAGAACCCGGGGCTCACCGTCCTGCCGGTCACTGCAACTCGCGCAGGTTGAATCACCTTCCCGACGCCGACGCCCCACACCGCCGCGAGTTTTCGGGTGAGGTCTTCAATGGTCGCCGGTTCGAAATCAGGAGCGTGCGACAGAACTCCACATAGATCATTAAGTATATCGACGCTATCGGACTTGGTCAATACCTTGTCGACGGCAATATTGTCAAAGGTGACGTTGTCCGCAAGGAAAAAGCTCGCGTGTTCGACGATGTCGGCCAATGTCTTCAGGCGGTCGTCTATGAGAGACACAATTCGCTCCAGCTCGGCCAGTTGTCTGTCATCGGGTGTATTGCTGATCAGGCCGGCAGCTGCCAGGAAAGGCACCACTCGGGCAGTTCTCTCCGGAAGGGGGAGACGCTTGATCCACTGAGCGTTCATCCAGACCAGCTTCTCGGGGTCGAAGGCCGCCGCCTTTCTGCTGACCTTGGCGATATCGAATTCCGCAACCAGCTCATCAAGGCTGAAGAACTCCTGCTCCCTGCCGCAGGACCATCCCAGAAGCGCCATGTAGTTCACGAGGGCTTCCGGGAGATAGCCTCTCCGGCGATACTCGCCGATGGCAACCGCACCGCGCCTCTTGGAGAGCACTTGCTTGTCGGGGCCGAATACAAGCGGCAGGTGGCCGAACTCCGGCGGTTCTGTCCCGAGCGCTCTGGCTATCAGTATCTGCTTCGGCGTGTTGGAGAGATGGTCGCTCCCGCGCACGACGTGCGTGATTCTCATCTGGCTGTCGTCAACCACAACGACGAAGTTGTAGGTGGGCGTTCCATCCGAGCGGGCAATGACCAGGTCGTCCAGCTCCTGATGGTCCACTTCGACGGGGCCCAATACCATATCCTCGAATCTGGTCTTACCGTCGGGGATTCTGAATCGCACAACAGAAGAGCGACCTTCCGCCTTGCGCTCCGCCGATTGCTCTTTCGTGAGTGCGGCGCACTTCCTGTCATATTTCCAGTCGCGTCCATTCTGCGAGGTTCTGCTTCTGCGGTCGTCGAGCTCCTCAGGAGAGCAGAAACATCTGTACGCGGAACCTTCATCGAGGAGTTTCTGGATGAACGGAGCGTAGGTGTCCGCTCGCTCTGACTGGTAGTAGGGACCGAGAGTCCCTCCGATCTCCGGACCTTCATCCCAAACGAGTCCAAGCCATTTGTGATCCTCAAGGATCGCGTCAAGAAATTCTGCCGTGGACCGTTTTCTATCAGTATCTTCGATCCTGAGGATGAAGCGACCACCACTGTGTTTCGCGAGAAGCCAGTTGAATAGAGCAGTGCGGGCTCCTCCTGCGTGCAGGTACCCTGTCGGGCTTGGAGCAAATCTGACTCTCATCTGGCTCATACTGAACCGTCCCCTCACTGGATGAAGAAATAGGCCTCGCAGGGAGAGGCCCAATGTCGATAAGAACTATAACAGTGCGTGAACGGCAATGTCAAGATTGACGTGTGGAGCCTCCGAAATCAAGGCTGGCACGGTCCTTGCCCCGCAATTCGTGTGAACTGAAGCAGGAGCGATCGATCCGCGTGCGCCGCCGGAATGGGGAGACGTGTCTCGATTGCAGTAAGGTCGAGAAGACCTCTTGACAGCCTGAGCGGGGGGGGACTAGGCTAAAGCAGGCTTCCTCTGGATGTTCCTCCGCTGATGTCCCCGTGCGACCACCGATTGGGGGGTGGTATATATGATCAAGACGGTTATCGTCGTCTGTCTCACAGTTGCAGTTGCTCTCGTGGTCGGGTGCTCGCAAGAGGGCCAAGAGGACAGCGAGTACGTAGCTTCGTCGACGGGAGCAGAGAATGAGGCTCCGGGCGAGAGCGGCAAAGAGGCCAGTCTGGATGGTGCTGGTTCAGGCGTCTCTGCTGCGGACGAGTCCGGAGTATCTGATTCAAGCAGCTCCGACGCGAGCGGGATCAGCTCAACGATAGCCGTGGTTTCGGGGGACGCGGGGGGAACTGTGTCCGAACAGACGACTGTTGAGTCGGAGGATCGTAGAGATACGGGTGATGCGCCGGGGAGCAACGAGACGGTGCTGCTCGAGATGACCCCTGCGGAAGAGGCGACAGGAGCTGGCCGGCCGGACGTTTCCGGGCAGGAAGCTGGCAAGGTTGCGGCATCGGGGCTTACAGTCATCCGTGCCTACATCTGCAAGGGTATAGAGCAGAGTGAACCGACCGAAGCCGGGAAGAGCTTTCTTCCCGATGGGGACGGTATCGGACGGCTTTGCTGCTTCAGCGAGATTGGCGGAGCCTCCAAGCCGGACACCATCTTTCACGTCTGGTACTGGGGGGAGCGTGACATGGGGCGGGTTCCGCTTGAGGTCAAGAGTCACCGCTGGCGCACCTGGAGCAAGAAGAAGGTTCTCGACGAATGGCGGGGAGAGTGGCACGTGGATATCGTGGATCGAGAAGGTTCTCTTCTGAAGCGGCTATACTTCTCCATAGAATAGACAGGATCTCTAGGACGGCGGCATCCCCAGGACAGTGGTGCCCCTGGAACAGCAGCCCCCTTTCAGCGACAAGTGGATATCTTGAACAGGTGCTCTCACAATACGTGAGGGCACCTGCTTGCATAAGGGAAACGCAGATGTGGTGGGGCCTTTATCGCAGAGGTGCTCCCTGGCGGTGGTCGACTGCCGTCCCTGGGGATTCCTTTTGACATAGGTGGAGATGCTGATTATATTAAAATAAGCATATTTGCATATTCAAGGTCAGGGCATCATGGAGCGAACCATGCGTGGGGAGAAAGGCAGCACAGTACGAGGTGACGAGCACGCCATTCCCGAGGGAATCCCGGCTGGTGCTGATTTCGACAGCGCCTCCGAGCTTCTGAGAGCGCTTGCTCACCCGGTGCGACTCAGGATTATTGACCTCCTGAGCACGGGCGAGCTCTGTGTGAAGCGACTCGAGGAGCTTCTAGGGGTATCACAGCCATCGGTCTCGCAGCATTTGCGTCGACTCAAGTACGGGGGGCTTATTGAATCAGAGCGGCGGGGGCACCTGGTCTGCTATCGCCTGACGGAAGACAGGGCGGCGGAGATAGCGCGGCTGGCGCTTGTGCGTCCCGATGCGAAGTAGGAAACAGCAGTCTGGGGGCAGGGATTCGGAATATGGAACCCGAAGGGCGCCAACTGCATCGTATTGAGAGTCTAAGAACGAGTTCAACGTGCCGGTCTGAGCCGGCAGCACTACAGAAAAGGGGTTGGAGAAATGGCAGCGGAGAACCTGCTCACAGCAACGGAAGAGAATTTCGATTCAGAGATCATCAAATATGAAGGGCTTGTACTCGTTGATTTCTGGGCGCCATGGTGCGCGCCGTGCAGAGTTGTCGGCCCTGTAGTTGAGGAGATAGCAGGCGACAATGCCGGCAAGATAAAGGTGGCGAAAGTCAACGTCGACGAGAATCAGCCGCTCGCGCAGCAGTATGGCATTCGTGGAATCCCGTCCCTTCTCTTCTTCAAGAACGGTGAACCCGTCGACATGATCGTTGGCGCCGCGGCGAAGGAGAGCATCCAGGAGAAGATAGACGGGCTGCTCTAGGGACGGTTCAGCAACGGACTATGCGGGGAGTTGCACACGAACCCCGATCCGACAGATCCGTGAATTGAGACCGGAGCGCGCGAGGCGGAAACGCCGGCAGACCCGGTGGAGGGAATGCAAATGAGAACACGAATTTTTCTATATCTTGTGCTCGCAACCGTATTGACAGGTCTTCTGGTGCTCGCTGGGTGCAGCGGCGAGTCTGCGGATTCAATGCAGGCCGGCAGCGCGACTGAAGCCGTAGCTTCATCAGCAGCAGGTGAGGACACGGGGATCAATGTTGGGCAGTATCCTCCCACATTCACGCTTCCGGATCTCGACGGGAACAGCGTGATGCTGGAGGACTTCAGAGGGAGCGTCATCGTCGTCGATCTCTGGGCGACCTGGTGTGCCCCGTGCCGCGTGGAGATCCCGGTGCTGATCGATCTCTATGAAGAATATGAGGATCAGGGGCTCGTTATACTTGGTGTTGGTCTCGACAGGGGAGGAGCCGCGGACCTGGCGCCGTTTGCCGAAAGCAACGGCATCACGTATCCGATTCTCGTCGGTGGCCGCGCAGTGAGTGAGGCCTACAAGGTGGCCGGGATTCCGACCACGTTTATCATTGGCAGAAACGGACGCATTGTCGCGAAGCACGTCGGTTTCGCAATGGAGATGGCGCCAGAACTCAGATCCGACATCGCGAGTGCGCTGGCAACAGATGGTGCTGGCGCCTAGCTTGGGAGACAGCGAGGAGGCTCAGCACGGGAGGCCAGGTTTGAAATTCGGTGACATCGTGCTTCCCCTGATCATTCTGGGTGTGTGGTTTGTCATTCAGCTTGTCGTTCTTCCCCGGCTGGGAGTGTCGACATGACTGCGCCCCGGATGCGGGCCCGCGGAGCGGGCTGAGATTGAGAAATCTCCTGATGACAGCGAGGCGCTCGACTGATGGCGGCGACCCGGATTATTGTGAGGAAGTCAATCTTCAGTCTGGAACTCGTCAGTGAAGACGGTATTGATGCCTTTCGAGTTGCCATAGGTCTCAACCCTGATGGTGGAGACAAGGTCTCCGAAGGCGATTGCAGAACTCCCGAGGGCGAATTCAGGATCATCTCGATCGAGGATTCGAGTGATTGGGAGCATGAGGGTGTTCAATCCTATGGCAACTGCTTTCTTCGCCTCGAGTGCCTGTCATGGGAAGGCATCGGTATTCACGGGACCGATGACCCCGACACCATCGGGACCAAGGCAAGTCGCGGATGCATCAGGATGCGGAATGAGGATCTCGAGTGGCTTGTAGCGCGCGTCGAGATCGGAACGAAGGTTCATATTCTGCCATGACCGAAACAAGAGGAGCCGCTGTCACTCTCAACGGGATGGCGGCTCTTGAAATGAGTTGACACTGTGACTACGTGGACATATACTGCGCTCGCCTCGAGCCGACGATGTTTCGGCAGGCGAACCCTCTACAATTCTCCGGAGTCGTTTCATGCAGCCGGGCCAGTTCGTTGCCGTAGCGGGAAATATCGGTGTTGGAAAGACACACCTTACCACACTCCTCGCGAATCATCTGGGGTGGCGGGCCTTCTACGAGCCGGTCATCGACAATCCGTATCTCACCAATTTCTACGCGGACATGGACAGATGGTCTTTCCATCTGCAAGTCTTCTTTCTCTCCAAGCGGTTCGAGATTCATCGGGAGATGGTGGGATCCGACGAACCGTGTATCCAGGACCGGACGATCTACGAGGACAAGGAGATTTTTGCAACAACGCTTCACCGTCAGGGTTACATGTCCGACCGCGACTTCGAGAACTACACGTCATTGTTCAACGCGATGACGAGCTTCTTGAGAACACCGGACCTCGTGATCTATCTGAGGGCCGACGTCGCCACACTGATAGAACGAATTCGGTGTCGGGGAAGAGATTGCGAGCGCGATATCTCCCCCGCGTACCTGGAGGCTCTGAACCGGGCCTACGAGGAGTGGAGCGAGCGCGCCTCACGGGAGACGCGCGTGATCACTATCGAGACAGACGAGTTGAATCTGATCTCGGACGATTCGGCAATACACGATGTCCTCGATACGATTGTTACCCAGCTTGGGATCGGTTCACCGGAGAGGGAAGCTGCCACGGTAGCACTCGTCCGGTAGTTCTGAGCACCGCGGGGTTCCTGACAGGCAGGAGAGACGGTCGCCTGACAGGGAAGAGCGGTTCCGCGATCGGCCGTTCGGCATGCTGCTCAAAGTCAACTATCGAATGTGAGACAGCGAGTCTCGCCGGTTCCCGGCGGGGCTCTTGACCATTGGTGCTCAGTGGTGTTATAATTGACGTAGACAGCTGATGGAGGGTTCATGAAAGGCAGGAGACTTACAGGCCTCGTGGTATTGTGCGTGGCCGCTCTCGTGTTTATGGGGGTAGGTTCGTCATCTGCGGCCCAGAAGAAGGCTGCTGACTTCACTTTGACGAGCATAACGGGTGAGGATGTAACTCTCTCGGAACTTCTGAAGGTTGGTCCGGTGGTCATCGACTTCTGGGCGATCTGGTGCAAACCGTGCGTGAAGGCTTTTCCTGACCTCCAGGAGATCTTTGACAGCTACAGGGACTGCGGTCTTACGCTTGTGGCCGTGTCGATCGATGGCCCGCGCACGACCTCGAAGGTTGGGGCATTTGTGAGAGCCAAGGGAAACACGTTTGAGGTTGTCCTGGATCCGAGCCAGAAGGTTGCACGCAAGTACCACGTGACTTCTGTTCCGAGGACGGTTCTTGTGGACGTGGACGGGAATATCACCTACGCGGTTACCGGCTACAGGCCGGGCAACCACGGTGAGCTTGTCCGGGCGATTGAGAAACTTATCCCGGGCGGCTGTCCTGAATCTGCGGAGATTGAGGCCCTGAACGAGGGGGAGGCCGGTGAGTAGGAGCGTGCGTTCCTGGACTGCCATTGCCGTGGCCGGACTGCTTCTCTCCATGACAGCGTCGGTGGGTGCCGAAGACAGCATGTGGACCGGCGGTGTTGTTCTCAGCGAATACCTGTACAACACCAGCCTCGAAGCGTCGGCCTTCGACACAAGGTTGGAGCTCGATGCAGGCATTGGTTCTCTGACGGTCGGAATGGTCTATCGTGCCTACCAGCTTTCGGATCCGGCCTACAATCCGTCCGGCGCCGATCTGGCGCTCTCGGAGATCAGGCACCGCTTCGCCGATCTCGAGAAGGGTGACCTGCACCTGAGAGTAGGGCACTTCTTCTCGACTTTTGGGCGCGGCCTGTCGATTCGCAGCTTTGAGGACACGGATCTGGAGCAGGACACCGCTCTCGATGGCCTTCTGATTGAGTACGGCGTCGGTGGTATGCGATTCACTGGGCTCGCGGGGACGACCAGAGAAGCTCTTTTCGGGACGCGCTACAGACATCACGAGATCCGTGCGGTTCGGGCGGAACAGTCATACGCAGGTTGGCTGAAGGTGGCCGGCAGCGCAGTAGAACGAGTCGCCACCCAGGAGGACTCCGATCCGTTGGTCCCGGGCACTATCGGGAAGTCGGAAGACATGTTGTTGGGCGCGGAGCTGGAGACGTGGGGTGGGCCGGTGACGTTCGTAGCCGAGTACACAGGGAGGCACGTGGAGTACTCGGAGACGAGTGAGGATGCATCCAAGGGTCATGCCACCTATCTGGCGGGCACCTTTGAGCTTCCCTGGATGACGCTCTTCGGTGAATTCAAGGACTTCGATGACTTCGAGCACTACCTTGTTGGTCCTCCGACGGGTGTGCGTGATCATCTCTGGGCTCTTATGAATCGCGCGACCTACGAACCTGATCTCAATGACGAGCGAGGATTCCTTGTCGAGGGCAGTATGCCGCTTGGGGATAGTGCGACGGCAATGGCCGGTGCATCGGAAGCACGGAATCAGGAGGCCGAGCTCCTTCATTGGGAAATCTTCGGGCAGGCCGATCACTGGTTTGAGAGCGGAGGCAGTGTTTCACTGGCCGGAGCCTGGTCGAGGGAGTATGAGTTCGGCAAATTCATCGAGCACCTGACCGTGGGTGGTGAGGTCATCCTGTCTTCGGAATCCGGAGGGGACATCGAGCTTCAGCTTCAGGCGCAGCAGACGGAGGAGCTGACGGGTGACGTGCATGAGGACTATATCTTCTCGGCAACCGTCTATCCACGCTACGACCTGACGTTCGCGACCGTGGTCGAGACCAGCAACGATGAGACCGAGGAGCGAAGCGTCTGGATGA
>JAUVLP010000189.1 GCA_030600655.1 Candidatus Eiseniibacteriota bacterium | reverse complement strand
GGAAACTCGAAGAACATCGTTCATGCAGTGAAGTGGGCAAAGGGTGCTGGGTTGAAAACGATCGCGCTCCTCGGGTTTGATGGCGGCATCGTGAAGAAACTGGCCGATCATACCCTTCTTTTTGCGGAGGGCCACTATGGCCGCGTAGAAGACGCACACATGATTCTTGAGCACATGATCGCCAACTACCTGCACAACCTCTCGCAGTAGTCCCCGCCTTGAAAAAGGGGCGCTAATCGGGTAAGAAATGACCACTAATCGGGGCCTTAGCTCAGCTGGGAGAGCGCTTGCATGGCATGCAAGAGGTCAGGGGTTCGAGTCCCCTAGGCTCCAAAACGTCCTGAGATCTTGTTCCCAATGCGGATTTCCGGCTTGTTCTTCACGGGCACAACACCAGGGTTCCGGTCTATGCCCGAATGTGTGTAGAATGTTACATGAAGATCCCACAGGAGTTGAAACGCGAAGAGCTGTCCCTTGCCGAGGCGATGCTCCGCATACACGACGACAGCTCGATCCCAAGAGGAGAGGTTGAGGAGCTGATTCAGCGACTCCCACACTCCCTGGCAGATGCCCCGGCGTTTCTGTGCTCACTCGATGGGCACTGGCGGTACGAATTCGGCGACCCCTACACAGTTGAGACATCAGCTGTGCTGGGGACTGATCAGTGCCCGGAGGTTCGCATTCTGCTCTGTGGTCTTCTGAAGGTGACAAGGCACGCGTCTAGTGCCGATCTCGAGGAGTACATATCCAGACTGAGCAACAAGACCAAGCACTTCGATCATCTGGCCGAGCTCGACCCCGTCTTGCGGGCAAAGGAGCTCAAGCATCTGACGTACGAGCCCCGGCCCATGGGTGACAATTCACCGGGGCCAGATTGGGCTATGGGCTTCATGGATGGGGCAAGCGGCCTGGTCGAAGTCAAGTCCCGGATCAAGGAACTACTGAGCCTTTTCGCATCCCTCCGGAGAGGCACGGACCCCAGTCCACATGCAAGCCGGATGCCAGTGCTCCCTGGTTTGCTGAAAGACGTATCGAGGAAGTTCCCGGTCTTAGCGGAGACATCTAACTCCTTTCAAGGCGTCTGGGTGTATTCGCCAGTGTGGTTCATCCGCGAAGAGCTTCAGCAGGTATTCGATAGATGTGACCCTTCGAAGGTTGGGTTCTTGGTTGTTGGGAGAGCCTGGAGGGAGCATGAGGCTATGACAACCAATGATCGATCTCGACTCAGCCTTCTGACGCACTTCTCACTGTCTGGAGAGTGAACCATGACGACAGGGAACGATTGCAGGGAGTCAGTCCATTCAGAGCGCGCATCGCTCTGTGAACTTCTACAGGAGACAACTTACCTCGTATTCGTGCTTCTTGCTGGTAGAGACGGGCAACCGGAACTAATCGGGTCTGGGACCGCTGTAGCCGTGAATGCACGAGGCGATCTCCTTACGGCCGCACATGTCGTTACAACTCGATTCCCGATCCGGGCAGAAGAAGTTGAGGATCCCAATGTCGTCATATTGGCGAAGCGTAAGTCGAGTGCCTTTTCCAGGTATGCCTCTCCACTGTGCGGACTCACGGTGGATCTGGGCGAACTGCTCACTGGTCCGCTCACCGTGGATCTGGCAGTACTGCGGCCTGTTGATCCCCAAACAGACGTCGAATTCCTGCCAATCAGCTTTCGATCTCCGATAGTGGGTGAGACTGTTCTTATGGCTGGATACCCAGACGACATTGAGCTCCCATTCTCCTTCGATCAGATGCTTCCCGCCTCCTCAATCCAGGTTCGGAAGCAGTAGGTGAATCTTGAGATCAGCAAGCGACTGATGATGATCCGATCCGGCATGGTCGGACACTCCGCCGGGGTGAGGATCAACGAGGAGTATGAAGGCGACTTCTTCCATATCGACAATGTGCTTCACAGCGGCGCGAGCGGTGGCCCGGTTCTTGACGCCACCGGCCAGGTACTCGGCATCCTCATGAAGAGGGCGATTACCCGTGTTCCGTACGAGGAAACTCCCCGCTTGCGCGTCCCTTCAGGCGCCGCAGTTGCAATAACGCCTCGCATCCTTCTTCCGAAGCTGCATGAGCTTGACGTTCTTCCAAGACCCTCATAATGCCGGACCTGACAGGCTTCTTGGCTGACTTTCTCATAGCGATAGGTCACACGTTACCATGAAACGGCTAACGAACGCGTTCTACAATCAGCCCCCAGGCTCCAAGCGATATTTGTGGACACTCGTCCCCACGCTGATTGCACCTGCAGAGCCGTCGCATCTGGCACGAAAAACACACAGCACGGAATGGCTAGGGACTGCGCTGCCCAGCGATTGCGCTCCTGACTACTTCTTCGAGAGTCATGTCGCCTCTCGGGTCGTGTGAGTAGCGAATGCGTACACCGGATACGATCTTCTCGGGATCTCTCACAAGTACTGGCTTGTTATCCTTCCCTCTGATCCTTTCCGCTGCAGCCAGTAAGTTGCCTTCCTTCACGCTGTCGCGTCCAAGCCAACGGAGAGTGCCGTCGTTTCGGTACAGCCGAATCCACACGTACGATGGAAGCCGTCTCGTGCACCGCCGAGTGGTGAAACGGCCTGGGTTGTCCTTGACCAAGCGGCGGGAGTACCTGCGACAGAAAGACAGCAACACAGCATCCAGTTCCTCGGATGTCACATCACGATCCGGCTCCTCCAGAACTAGCACAACCTCGACCCGCGCAGTCGGGCGGACACTTGCATTCCGGATGTGCTTCACGACGACTCCCAACTGCCCCACCGGTCGGAGACTACGTCTAACAGACATGAAAGCTGCACGGAGTTGAGATCGTGCTATCAGTGGATATGCCTTGCAGCGAGTAGCGAACTGAGATTCGTCCTCCCACACCATCGGCGTATCTATCAAGGACTCCATGAGGTGATCGACAGGTGCATGCTCATCGATGAGTCGCTGCAGCCTTGATGGAGAAACCGAAACCAGAGATGGAGTTCCCCATGGATAATGCGACTCAACCAAGAAGCGCGAAAAGCCGGTCGCCCCTGCCTCTTGAAGACGTCTTGTA
>JAUVLP010000011.1 GCA_030600655.1 Candidatus Eiseniibacteriota bacterium | reverse complement strand
GCAACTTGGCCTGTAGCTCGGACGACATGTCGCCGATCTCGTCCAGGAAGATGGTCCCACCCACCGCCAGCTCGAACCGCCCCCGCTTCTGCCGGCCGGCGCCGGTGAAAGCGCCCTTCTCGTGACCAAACAGCTCGCTCTCGAGAAGACCTCCGGGGATGGCCGAACAGTTCACGGCTACAAATGGTTTGTGTTCACGTGAACTCGTCCGGTGTACCTCGTGCGCTATGAGCTCCTTGCCTGTCCCGCTCTCGCCGAGGATGAGAACCGTGGCATCGCTCGTGGCGACCCGGCGAGTCAGCTCCAGCACCTCCCGCATCGCGGCGCTCGTTCCTATGATCTCGCTCGACGGCTCGATCTCGGGTGGCTTCTCCTCAGCCGCCCCGGACGACTCATCGGTGAATTTCGACACAACCGAACGGACCTCGTCGATATCTATCGGCTTCGTGATGTAATCGAATGCCCCAAGCTTCATGGCCTCGACGGCGGTCTCAACCGATGCGTAGGCCGTCATCATGATGACGCCGCAGTCCGGGCTCGCCTTCTTCATCCGTCCCAAGGCATCAATGCCGTTGATGCCCGGCATCCGGATGTCCATGATGACCAGGTCGTGAAACCCACCGGCCAGCTTTTCGACGCCGCTCTCCCCATCGGGAGCAACGTCTACCTTATGACCATCGCTCTCGAGGACGGCCTTGAGGAGTTCACGCACACTCGACTGGTCATCAACCACAAGGATTCTGAGGTGCTTCTCCACCATCCGGACTTGCTCCTATATGCGATCTGGTATCGGCTGCCCCCGCACGCCACGCTGCCCTGGCACAACAACCGCCGGCTCAAGCCGGTACGCGATTCCCAGGACGCCACTAGCTCGAATCTGTATTTGATTCCCCGGGCGTAGTTCTGAACACCATGGAGAACGTAGTCCCCTTCCCCTTTTCGCTCACAACATGGATATGCCCGGCGTTCTGTTCCACGAGTCGTGAGACTATCGTCAATCCAAGACCGGTCCCGGTCGGCTTCGTCGTGTAGAACGGTTCGAACAGCTTCGCGAGTTCCTGCTCGCTCATCCCATCACCCGTATCTGCGATGTCGATGGCGACCTGCTCCGGTCGTTCGCCCGCGGTCGCCGCGATCGCGCCGTCTTCGGGAACAACAATTCTCGTCTTTACCGTAAGTGTCCCGCCATCCGTCATCGCTTCCATGCCGTTCAGAAGCACGTTGAGGAGTGCCTGGCGCACCTGCCTCGAATCCACGAGGATGCGCGGCAGCCCATCAGACAGATTGGTGACGATTCTGACGTTCTTGAAGTCCGCGTCCTCCGACACGAGCGAGAGCGCGTCCTCGACGATCGCATTGGTGTCACCCGGTCGGATCTCAGCAACGACAGGTTTCGCAAAATCAAGCAGCTCCTGCACGACTCGATCGAGTCGCTCAACTTCTTCGATCATGATATCGGAATATCGCTCTTCCTCGGAGCCAGGGCTGAACTTGCTGCGCAGGAACTGTGCGAATCCCTTGATCGAGCTGAGGGGATTCCGCACCTCGTGAGCCACGCCGGCCGCCAGCCTGCCAAGGGAGGCGAGGTGACGTCCTCGCTCCAGCTCGGCCTCGAGCGCCTCGATCTCGCGCAGATCCTGGTAGAGCAGAACCGTTCCCGCTCGCTCGCCGTCCTCGTCCCGGAGCAGCGATGCGCTGACCGAGACAGGAATCTTTTCACCCGCTACTGTGGCTGTCCCCTCTACTTCAACTATATCCTTCTCGCCCCGAAGCACCAGATCCAATCCGGCACGCTCGGAACCCGGCTCGATACCCGCCACACCATCAAGGCGTCGTCCGGCAATCTTCGCGTCACCCAGTCCGAACAGGGCACGCGCTCGTGAGTTGATGGTCACAACGCGGCCGTCGGCATCGACGGATATCAGCCCGTTCGCCATGCTCTCTATGACGTTGTCCGTATATGTGCGCATGTTCGCAAGCGCAGTCTGCGTCGAGCGGTATGCGGACACTACGAAGAGGAAGTAGATGGCCGCTCCACCAACGATGATCAGGATAGCGCCGAGTAGAACCGTGCGATCGCGAGAGAGTAGGAATGTTCTCTCTATCTCCGTGGGGTCGAGTGCCACAACGCCGTAAAGGCGCGTTGGATGCGACAGATCGACCGGCCTTCTCAGAAGCTCCGACAGGCGCCCGGCGACAGCCTCTATATCGCAGGGCGGCCTCATCCTGTGACCGAACCTCCGTGGCGGCCTCTCACAGAGCATAGCGGGATGTACATCGAAGGCCGCCACGTACTGTTGAAGCGTATGCCCGTCAATGGTGACGCGCCTCCTGCGGATGGGTGGCGCGTCAAGCTCATCTTTCCCCGGCAACCACCCGATGTGAGGCGCCCCGACCATCGTGGTATCGCTGTGCGCGACGACGGTTCCGTCGAAATCGAGAAGGGCCAGGTATTCAGCCTGGCCGCGGTTGGCAGCCTCTGAGAGAAAGAACTCCAGACGCGACAACTGCCATCGCGGCGACACGAGTTCGGTTCTGAAATCGGTACTCAGAAACATGAGCATAGCGCCGGCCTTGCGCTCCAGCCCGTCCGCCACGTGCTGCCGTCCTCTATCGATATCGCGCATTGAAGTAAACACCACCACGGCCGCGACGACGAAAATAGCGACGATGATAGACGTGATGGGGATGTATGTGTTTCGGAACGTTCTCAAGAAGGACTCCAGGCGGACGGTCTTTCGGTTCCTTCGCGCACCGACCACGACGGTCGGCAAATCGTCGCAGAATTCGATGAATCAGTGTTTGATTAGACACCACGAAAGCTACGGAGAGCAAGGACAATCGCGGTGAGCGGGAGACACGGACAACAGATACGGCTCCGGATGTGCGGTGTCAATATTCACGGAGTGTCCCGGTCACCTTGGCGTGATCGCAACCGCGCCTGAGAACCACGAGACCGATCGCGACTGAGACCGCAGCCGAAATGGAGAGAAAGATGAGGTGAGTGGCCGTGTCCGCGTCGTGGACCGACCCGCGAAACCCGGCACGGACAACCGAAAGAACGTGCGGCGTTGGAAGCATCCACGCCACTCTCCGCAACCAGACAGGGAGAAGAGATACTGGGAAGTAGACACCACCCAACAGCCCCGAGAGCGCCCCGAACGCCCACGACACTGGCTCTCCTTCCTTGAAGATCATCGTGAGTCCGGCCGAGATGAATCCGATCCCGCACATCGTCAGAGAGTAGAGCACCACCGCCGTCAGCGCAGGGAGTGTGACCGGAATCGCCACACCCAGGAGACCTGCAGCAATTGCGGCCAGTCCAAGTGCCACGCCCTGAGCGATCACGATCTCTGACAGCCCGGCAAGAAGCACGAGCGAGACAACGGGCCTGCCGCTCGATACGAGTTGCTCGAAGGTACCCTGCAGTTGTTCCCGCCTGACCGTCTTGCGGAAGACGTGCAGCCCGGAAGCAGATACTCCGTGCACGACCACGCCGATGAGCGCGAAAGCCGTGTAGGTCATCCCAACTCTGTCCTCGAAACCGGACCCCGCAAGCTCTACAACCCTTCCCACAAACAGGAAGGTGATGGCCGACAGGAGAAGTGACGCAAACCCCAGAAACAGCTTCGACCGGTAGCTTGCATAGGTCGCGGCGCTCCTCACGATGAACGCCCAGCTGATACTGATGGCGCCCCGTAACATCATGCGCGCGCCACCCCAGGTAGCGGCAGCTCAACGATCCGCTCGCAGAACTGCGACCCCTCCACTCTGTGAGTCGCCATCACGAGAGCGCATCCGTTCCGCAGCCTTCGCTCGATCGCGGAACACACAAGAGCACACCCGGCAACGTCAAGAGAAGCGAACGGTTCATCAAGAAGAAGAAGCGACGGGGCACCAAGGAGGGCTCTCGCGACAGCCAGCCGCGCTCCCGTTCCCCTGGACAATCGCCCGGCACGCATGTTCAGCCACGGCTCCAGATCCAGCTCGCTCGCGACGCAGCCCATGGCAGAAGACAACTCGCTCCCCCAGAGCCCAGCCAGGCGCCCGAAGAACGCGAGATTCATCCTTGCGGTCAGCCTTGCGTAGAACGAGCGTTCGGCGCCCAGAGAAACTCCGACACGGCGCCTGACATGCACCGGCGCGCGCCTCACGTCGAAGCCGCAGACAACGACCCGCCCACGTGATGGCATCAGAAGTCCGGCCGCGATGCGGAGCGCCGTGCTTTTCCCTGCTCCGTTCGGACCAACGAGAGCGACTGCCTCCCCCGACGCCACCGTGAAGCTGAGGTCTCTCAGTGCATCCAACCGCTGCCCGCGACGCCGGAACTGTTTCCCGACATCGGAGAATTCTACAATTCTCATCGATTCCCCTCTGTCGATTCGACGAATCTCCCGCCACTCATCGTTCCCCCTCGTCTACCACGGCGCGGAATTCCACCGCCATCACACTCTGCGCGCTCGCGCTGACGATGATTAGATCATCTCGGCCGTCATCGTTCACATCGTACACGAGCACATCGGATGCCCCCACCCCGTCAGGAAGAGCGACAATCTCTTCGCCTGTCCCAAGCGCCAGCACTCCGACGCGCCGCTCATGCCAAGCCACCAGATACGGCACAATGTCCCCCCCCGAGCCGGCATCTGCCAGCTCGACGAGCACCGGAGCATCGTAGACATCGCCCCCGGTATCGAGTTCCCAGACGCGCTTCTCCCACTTGGGCGCCGCCGCATACAACAGGCCATCACTGCAGCCAAAGACGAGTTCACTGCCGGTCGATCCGTCCACCTCGATAGGCACCATCTCGCCTATCGGTTCCCCTGTTCTTGCGATCGCATTTCTGATGAAGCGTGGAAACCGTCTCTTTGCGAGCACTTCCTTGTGAGACTCGTTGCCGAACCGCATTCGAACCAGTTCATCACCCGTCTCCCCGTCAAGGACAACGAGCGCGCCGGCGAAGCAACCGACAGCAACTTCGTTGTATCCGTCGCCTGTCAGATCCGCGACAACGGGCGGATTGCTGGCGACACCCTCAGGATACATGCGGCCCTTATCTCCCAGTTTCGTGCTCCAGAGATCCTCGCCGGCCGATGAGACACATCTGAGAACGTTCGCGTTCTCCACAAACAGAATCTCTGACGCTCCGTCCCCATCAATGTCAGCGCACATAAGCTTGGACACCCCATCCCCGAACGCGCTCCCGTCGTGCGCAACCGTCCTTCTCCAACGCACGGCCAATCCGGGAAGCCCCATAGCCACGAGGTCATCACTCTCATCGCCGCAAACAGTAAGAGCTATGAGCTGCTCTCCGGATGTCGTTTGTACGACACCGATGCCACGAACCTTCCCAAGCAGCTCGCGCCCGGCGAGGATCTCGCCCGTCGCACCGTTCTGAACCAGAATCCTGTTCCCAGAGCACGTCACGACCTCCTCCCCCGGAGATGCGAGAAGATCGGCCGTGAGCGAGTTGGCCGGATCCGCATGAGCGACACGCCAGATCTCAGCCCCGGATTCCAGGTCGAGGGCGACCACCGTGGAGGATTCCCTTCCCTTTCCCATCGTCACGAGGGCTTCGCTAGCCCCATCTCCATTGAGATCAGCAAGAAGCGCGTTGGCGATATTTGCCCCGGGAATGTCGAGGCTCGTCACCCACAGCTTGTCCATAGTCACGACACCGGCATCCACCTGCGCTGCTGCTGCGGATGCGCCCGCACGGGCATCCGGCTGCGCCGCGGTGAGTGCCCCGGCACACAGGATTGCCGCGACGGTGATGACACATGTCGATCGCCTCGCTACGCCACCCGCAGAACACTCACCCACGGCCATCGTATTTCCCTCCTAGTAGTCGACGAGACAGATGTCTCTGTTGCCACAGCCACAAAAGTCAAACCCGCACTGATCAACAGAACCGCAGTCTCCCCAATCAACGAAGATGTAGCACAGAAGCGAATCAGGCGCTGCACCACACGAATCTGAACCGCTGTTCGCCAGCCTGAGATGATTCATCCCTTGATCTCCTTCCCGCACGCGGCTGTCCACGCACCGATTACCCCGTGTCTATGAAACAGTTGTCATGCTTATCGCATCCACACCCTGCATCCAGAATCCAGCAGAGATCCGACGAAGGACACTGCGAGTAATCGACGAAACATACCTCACTCACCTCTGCCTTCCCCGCGACTTCGGCCACCCCTCTTGCGCCGTTCGCCAGCTTCATGTGCTTCAAACTCATCACCCCCTCTCCCGCACACTCACTTCGCCACCCCCTCCTCCAGGCGGGCAATCCCGCACACTCACTTCGCCATCTGCTCCTCCCGGTGGACAGTCCCGCACACCCGCTGCGTCATCAGCCCCGCTCCGCGCTCGTCCACGTAACCGCCTCTTCTGCCCCTCAGACAGCCCTGCGTACAACCACATCGAAAGCTCAATGATTCTCCTCCTGACGATGCATCGCACCGCATCGTGCCCCGATGCTTCTTCCGGCATCGTGTCAAGATCGTGATGGCAGGGTCCTCCGCACAGATCGCGCGCCCAGCAGTCCAGGCAAGCGGACGACGCTGCCCGCAGCTTCTTGAGCAATGACGTGATCGCCCGACGGTCGATGCCACCTGCCACGTGTCCGACAGCGAAGCGATCATCACCGGCGAATCTGTGGCAAAGGTAGAGTGTCCCGTCCGTCGCAACAGAGAGGTAGCGCGCCCCGGCGCCGCACGGGGAATCGCGGCGGGACCCACGCGCCAGAAGCACTATCGGCTCGGTGAAACTACTCACAGATGGACGCGAGCCACTCAGCAACAAGTCGCGTTCAGCCTCGGCAAGCCCCTCAAACTCAGAGCAGAGCCGCTCAGCAAACTCCCTGCTCATACTCGGTCCGCTGACGGGAGCCAGATGCACGGTGGAAAAACCGAGCCCCGCAAGATGCGCCACAAGCTCTGTCAGAGGTTCCGATGACTCCGTCACCGTCGCCCTGACTCCCACATTGAAACCAGGCGGCAACTCTGTCAGGTTGTGTACAATGTCCGCGTAGGATCCCTTGCCGTTTCGGAATCGCCGGTTTGCATCATGGTCCTTTTCGCAGCCGTCCATGCTGACCATGACGTCGATCCCGAGCTCGGCGAGGAGCTCGGCGGTGATGGACGTGAGTAGGGTTCCATTCGTTGTCATATGGAAGCGGATCTTCCGACCCACCTCCGCGGCACGCTCTCGCGCATAGCGAACGACTGGACGAAGCATGTCTGTCGCGAGTAGCGGCTCTCCGCCAAAGAAGATTATCGATATCTCCGGCTCTCCGAACGACTCGCGTATCAGGAGGTCAATGGCCCTGAAAGCCACCTCCTCCGACATGGTCTCGCAGGTCCTGTTCTCTGTGCGACATCCACCACCCGTATCTGAAGCTGCCATTGCTCCAAGGTAGCAGTAAGAACACGAGAGGTTGCAGGCGTTGCTCACGTTAAGCGCCAACGATTTGATGGAAATCTTGATCTCCGCGACCTGCTTCCCACTCCGCCAGGGCTTCCCGCCCGGCGCCAGCCCCGCCACCTCGGAGATGGCGGATTGGACGGAGACAGCGCCGTGATTGAGCTCGAGAACCGCTCGCTCGGTCACTAACGCCCTTCTCCTGAGCCAACTGATTGTGTCTGCCGCGACGGCGTCTGCTTCAAAGAAGAAGCCGGACGCTGGATCGAACGCGAATGCCTT
The DNA here is from genome assembly GCA_030600655.1 of Candidatus Eiseniibacteriota bacterium. Classification (GTDB taxonomy): domain Bacteria; phylum Joyebacterota; class Joyebacteria; order Joyebacterales; family Joyebacteraceae; genus Joyebacterum. The sequence goes on along the minus strand of JAUVLP010000011.1, from coordinate 29,819 downwards.
TCCGTCTACGCTGAACGTATGAAGCTCGTACCCCGCAAGGATCGCGCGTGTGAGCAAGTCGGGCGACTCCTGGCCGTTACGAGTTTTCCCGTGCCCGGAACTGCTCGCGACAGCCTGCGCCTCGAGTGAGAGACGACGCGTCATTCGAGCGTTGCCGAGAGTGGCATCGCGAAGCGCAGTACTCAGAAACTCAGCAAGCTGCGGACAAGGAAAATTCTCCGCTGTGCTTCGAGCCTGCGAGTAACACAGCTCCATTGTCCCGGTTACTCTCTCAAGAGCACCTGACTCGGCCGCCATCCTGAGAAGACCTCTCGCGGAGAGCTTCCGGGGAAGCTCCTTACAACCGCTCCACCTGAGCAGCATCCACACAGTCGCCGACGGACGGCCTGCCGCCAGATCCTCACCAAGATCGACCAGGTCATCAGCCAGCTGGTAACCAGCGTGGTACTCCTCGATCAGCCGCTCCATGGCCGGAAGGAGATCCGGACGCCCACCAAGAGTGGCCACCGCTGCGGCGGTGACTTTCAGCGGTGACATCTTCCTTCCCAGAAGGAGGAGCGTCCTGTTGAGCTCGTCATCCCCGACGGCTCCGAAACCTCCGTCTTCGTCGTGAATCGACAGCTCCCACTCAAGGCTCAAGAAGTACTCATCCATGAACCGTTCGTAGTGCTGCCAGAACTCGCTCTCCCGTGGGAAGAGCTCAGTGTACAGGCGAACGAACTCGCACAGGCAGCTGTCGCAAAAGCCGAGCGCTCTCGGGTCGACACCCCTTGTGCCGTCCAGAAACTCGTCCTGCGAGAGGAAATGCGCCGTGGCGAATGCATTCCCCAGAGACATCGCTCTCGCAGCGTTGCGGTCGCCTTCAAACCTGATGCCTTCAATCAGAAGAAACGGAAGAGTGACGGCGATGTTGGTCGATCTGATGCCCTTGTCCGGCATCGCGCTCTCCAATCGAAAGCGACTGACGGACGACTCGAAGCCGGACGCGACGCGGTGCATTTCCTCTCGCAGGTCGAATCGGCTCTGCGTAATCGATGATGGCACGGTTGGAATGACCCATTGGGGAAGATCTGATGATTCGGAACTGGGGACTGGGCACTGGGGACAGAAATCAGCAACCGGGAACCGGCGTCGCCGCTGACCGCAGATCGACTGCGTTCCCTGGACAGCCTGTTGGAAGCAAGTTGGCGACCAGTTCACGTGGAGCGCACGTCAACTCCACCACAGAAGCGCGTGCGGGCACAATACGGAGTGCGGCGCCGCCTCATGGCCACGCCGCACTTTCTCACAACTGTCTACTTGGATTACACGCTACATCGCACTATGACTCCCGAGCGTAGAACAGCCGGCAGGCGGATTGTGGAAGATCGTTCGCGCCTGCCGGCCTCGTGGGCTGGATCCCATCCTGGGAGGAGAGTGCTTCTGACCAAGGTCGCCGTTCGGATGGAATCCGGGTGGAGAGCAGTCAGTCTTGTCTCGTCGGTGTCACTCCTTGCTGTTGTTCGTTCTTCTTCTCTATTTCTCTCAGCTGCCGCCAGGTGCCAGGGAATCGACAGCTGCTCAAGTTCAGCCGAGGAACGGCGAGGCTATTCCGATGAGCAGGATCACGGTTATTATCTTAACTCTCGCCGCGCTCGGCATGACTACTCTCTCTGTTCTATGTCATCTCCCCGATGAATCCGGAGAGCCTGTGGTTCTTGGAAGGGAGGAGGGCCATAGAGCGACCGGACTCGCCCCCCTGATAATTTCACTCACGGCCACACCCCCTTCCAAGCCCTGTTGTCAAAGTTCTAACCCTTCTAAGGGCAGAGATCGTGCCAGTTCGTGCCGATCGGCTCCCCATTCGTGCATCTGCACATCCCTGCTAAACCATGCACTGTTCGTCAGTTACGCTGTTGGTAATTTAGATGACCAGTAGTCACCCGAGCGAACGGTGGCAGGTTCGTGACGCCTCACGACCGATGCGGGTGCAGCTCATGGTAACTTCCTTCTACAACAGTGGTTACGCAAGTGTCACGTTTGTGACGCTCCGTCGAAGATCTGACGGTCTCGGAGGCCTTCCGGTGACGCACAGACGCGTGTCGAAAACCTGTGCTGATGCGGCCGGCCGGGCAGCTTGAAGCAGCAACGAAAACCGGGCCGCTTCCGGCCCGGTCTGGGAACATCCTCTCGGTACTGCAGCCGCGTCGACGAGAGGCCCACACCGTCCCGCCGAGACACCACGCCTATCCGATTCCGTACTTCTTCATCTTCGCATGCAGACCCGTGCGGGACATCCCCAGGATCTGAGCTGCCTGCTGCTTGTTCCACCCCGTGCGATCCAGCGCTTCGAGAATCCGGCTTCGTTCCAATGTAACGACCTCATCCTTGAGCGACCGGGGGCGACTCTCATCGAGTTCGCTACCGGCTCCACCTTCAGCGCGAACCTTCAGTTCGGGGCTCATCTTGTCGATGCCGATGGTCTCGCCGCTCTTGGTAAGCGCGACACCGCGACGGACCTCATTCTCCAACTCCCGCACGTTGTTCCCCCGCCATCCATACCTGAGGAAGAGCTCCTTCACTTCCCGGCTGAACCCCGCGATCGCTTTTCCCTCACGCTTCGCGTAGTACTCAAGGAAGTGATCCATCAGAGCCGGGATATCCTCCGGGCGCTCCCTCAGTGGGGGAAGCTCAACTGTAATGGTGCAGAGTCTGTAGAAGAGATCTCGCCTGAATCCGCCGTTCTCCACCTCTTGCCGAAGGTCCTTGTTCGTGGCAGAAATGACTCGGGCGTTGCTTGTCCTCGTAACGCTCTCCCCCACTCTCCTGAACTCGCCATTCTGGAGGAATCTCAGGAGCTTCACTTGGAGTCCGGGGCTCATCTCACCGATTTCATCGAGGAAGAGGGTTCCATCCGCCGCGGCCTCGACAAGACCCTGACGATCGCGGTCGGCATCAGTGAAAGCGCCACGGACGTGGCCGAAGAGCTCGCTCTCCTGGAGATTCGGAGCGATGGCCCCGGAGTTCAGAGCCACGAACCTTCCGGTCGCCGTCCTGCTGCCGGAGTGAATGGCCTTCGCGATCAGTTCCTTGCCCACACCCGATTCGCCACGTATGAGAACCGGCACGTGGCTGTCCTTCAGCTGCTCGACGGTCACGAGTATCTGGATCATCTCGGGACTTCGGGTGATAAGCCCAACCGTCTCCGCTGAATCAAGGAGCCTGTCGGCCTCCTCCCCTGTCGACGGCGTGGCGGTGAACCCGCCGACGCGCGAGTGCATGAGGCCAAGCATCCGACCGGCCGCGCCGACGAATTCAACATCGCTCTGTGTGAAAGCAACTGATCTGTCGGTCCGGGAGCGGTCTACGTACACAAGGTAGACCGGTTTGCCGTCGAGACCGATTTCCGCCGGTATCAACGCAAGCGCGCCGACTTCGGCTGGAGTGAACGCACCGTCTGAGTGTCCGTTGCTCACGACAAGAGGACGCGAGTGGCCGCGCTTCGATACGGTCGTGCGCACAAAACGGCACGCATCCGAGACTCCTCGACCCGTTCTGTCGACAGACGTAACCACCGCTGGCGTCCCTCCACCCACAATCTGGAGGAGAACCAGACGGTCGATGGACAGAGCTCCGGCCAACTCCCCGGCTAAGTGATGCAGATCATCGGGGCTCGGTTCTGCCGTCTCGAGAAATCTATAACCCTCAGCGATCAGTGCATACCGACCCCGCCGCGCGACTCCTGCGTCAGCCAGAACCACATCCAGTTCCATGAGTGCGGCATCGATTTCAGCGAGGCCGTGACAGTCGTGCGCCGCCTCAAACCTGAGTCTTGCGCTCTCCAACCACCTGCGCGCGCGATCCGGCCGTCCGCTCGACTTGAGCGCCTTGCCGCGTTCGAACTCACATTGTGCCACCCAGTTCGGGAGACCGATACGTGCAAAGGCTGCAGCTGCGGACGAGAGTCTCGCCTCTATAAGATCGATCGGCGGTTCCTCACCGGTCGACGATTCCCTGAGACCAATGCCTTCCGCAAGCGCTGCCCTTGCCAGCTCGAACGATTCCCCAATGCGACGTAGTATCTCCTCAGCTCTGTGAATGAGGACCTCGGCGGCCGTCCGTTCACCCTTGGCATAGCAGACGCTGGCCAGCACGCGTAGTGTTGCACCCTCTTCGAGACTGTCGTTGATCTCACGCGTGAGCTTGATGCCGTCTGCACAGTCACGCTCCGCCTCGTCGAACCGGCCGAGTTCCATGTAGACCTCGGCGCGTCGTCTCAGAACCTCACCGACGACATCGCTGTTCGACGAAAGCCTGTATGCACACCCAAGCGCTCGATTGAGGCTCCTCAGCGCCTTCTCATGCTCACCGCGGTCCATCTCCAAATGGCCGATGAATTCCAGAGCCAGAGCTTCGGCCCTCAAGTACCCCTTCTCCTGGCTTGCAGAGAGGGCGTTCTGGAAAAGCCTCTGTGCCTCACCCCACTCGCGCCGCACGCGGAAGATGTTGCCCAGCGCGGACTCCGCTGCCACGAGGCCACGAGTCGCACCGATCCGCCCGTAGAGGCTACGCGCTTCGTTCAGCTTCTCTTCCGCTTCGCTCCAGCGGGAGAGCTTGTAGAGAATGATACCGAGGTTCGTAAGACGATCGGCGATCGCCATCGCATGACCAAGCTTCCGGTCGATGGCGAGAGCGTTCTCGATAGACTCAAGCGCTCCGTGGAAATCACCCGACCGCTTGGCCAGCACGCCGAGGTTGTTGTAGGCGGAAGCGAGTCCGGCCTCATTGCCGAGACGCTTCTGTGTTACCAGATAGTCGGTGAAATAGTCGCGTGCCGCCTTGATGTTGCCCAGTTCGGCGTTCGCGATGCCGAGAATCTTGCCTGCCTCTGCCAGAAGCGGACTCTCAGCCCTCGTCTTCAGAATTTCGTAGGCCTTCTGGGCCGCCCGCAGCGCATCATCGTAACGGCCGCTCTCGATCTCGACGCGGGCGAGCACGACGTTCGCTTCCGCCCATGCTGATCCATCATCATCACTGAGATCGAGATCGTCCAGCTTCGCGCAGTAGCGCCTGGCGTCATCGTAGCTGCCGAGACCCAGGTAACACTTCGCGATGTTGACCAGGAGACCCGCAGACTCAGGGTCGGTGAGCTTCTCACGAAGCTCACCGGCCTCGGTCCGTTCGAAATAGCTCAGCGCGTCTGTATAGCTGTCAGATTCGAGATAGACATCGCCCAGGCGCATGGCCGCGACTGCGGCGTCCCTGCCGCTCCGCGATTCGAGCGCTTTCTCGAACGCTTTCAACATCTCGCGTTCCGGCGCACTGTCATTTCTCTTGTTGCTCATGGCCCTGTCCCCGCGCTGAGGTCAGGAGATTCGGATGAACATCAGAACACTCAGAGAACCCTGAACATCCAGTTCAGAATCATCCGCATCCGCATGCTCCACAGTTCGTTTTGAGCAACGAACTGCCTTTCAGTCTGTCCGTCAGCATCGTCTCCCGCGTCGCCCGACTCACCCGGAATCTCCGGATCCGGAGTTTCCTCTGGTTCGGCTGGCGCCGTGTCGCCCCAACGATCATCGTCACCACCGAGTTCCCCATCATCATCCCTGTACGTGATCGAAGAGGGCACCTGAGAGCTGCCGGACGGACCTCCCGTCCGAATAGCTGAGTTCGCGGCTCCAGCAACAAGTAGCGAACCCAGCGCGAGGACCACAAGCAGGATAAGTACCCACTTAATGCGCATAGGTTACCTCCCTGTGGTTTCTGAGGAGTAGCTTCGTACTGCTACAGCATTTTCCGTCGCCGTAGGGTGTGCGTCGACATGCCCCGCCGGCGGCGGGTTGACGCTACATGGGGGGATCCTGTACAGATTTCACGAGTCCAATTCGATACTAGCGCGTGCACGGCCCTCCTGTCAACGAGAATCCCGCATTTGGCGAAGCTGGTTCGGGAATGCAGACTTGTAGAAGCCCCGCAGCTAGAAACCTCCAGCGCTGCTCAGAGCAGGAAATCCTCCAGCTCGTCCTGTTCTGTTCCAGAAGAAGGCTTGGTGGAAGGACGCACGGCCCCCTCAGTATGCTCGGGGGCTGTGGCTGGATGGCCGGGCACGGCGACGAAGCGGTCGCGTGCAGCGACAGGATTCTCGCGTGTGGCGACAGGATTCTCGCGTGTGGCGACGGATTCCTCGTCGTCCGCCTCCCCCGACCACCTCGCCAGGAGATCCAGAAACTCCCGCACACACGCATCCGGCGTCGCCCGATCCGCCTGGTACCATATCCAGCGCCCTTCTCTCTCCTCTACAGCGAGCCCCGCGTCCTTCAGCTTCCTGAGATGATAGGAGACCTGCGGCTGCGTGAGTGCCAGCTCGGCGACGATCTGTGAGACATTTTTCCGCTGATCAACGATTGCGAAAAGGATACGCGACCTCGTCGCGTCGCCCAGTTGACATATGATGTCGGCAAGTCGTGTCATGTGATCCCTCGCACAGGCAGGCGCTCTTTCCCTATACCACCGCGACAAGAGCTAACACTAGAGAGCACCGGCAGTCAAGCCCCGCGGCATCTTCCTGCGCTGTCCAGAAACGCCGTTCTCTCGAAAGTGCGCCCTTGGCCTGCCGCGGCTTCCAGAAACACACATTGGGGTGTATGATAGAGGTGAGTCTGAGGATCAGTGCCGATGACTTGAGCGATGCACGTGCACTGCGCAACGACACACGATCACAAGGATCTGGTAGTGAAGAACGATATTCCTGACATCAAGGGTATGCTTCTGTCGGAACTCGAAGAGCTGATCGCCGAACTGGGACAGCCGCGCTACCGCGCCGATCAGATGGCCGGGTGGCTTTTCTCCAAGGGCATCCGGGATCTCTCCGAGATGAAGAACCTCCCGAAGGAGTTGAAGGCCGCCCTCGATTCGAAGGCGACCATGGCCCGTTCCAAGGTCGTCCACTCGGAGCGGTCGGCCATCGACGACACCGAGAAACTCCTGCTTGAGTACCCCGACGGCGCACGAATCGAGGCAGTCATTCTGACCGACGATGAGCGGCATACCGGATGCATCTCGACCCAGGTCGGTTGTCGTTTCGGCTGCCGCTTCTGCGCAACCGGCGCGATGGGACTCAAACGCAACCTCACTCCCGGCGAGATAATCGAGCAGATCCTTCAACTCCAGCGACGTCTGGCGCCCATCAAACTCAACAATCTGGTCTTCATGGGAATGGGCGAGCCGCTCGACAACTACAATGCCCTCATGAGAGCGATACGGATAGCCAACGCGCCGTGGGGTCTCGCTATCGGAGCGCGCCGAATAACAGTCTCGACGGTCGGAATCATCCCCGGCATCCGACAGCTCGCCGGCGAGGGCCTGCAGATCAATCTGGCGATCTCGCTCAATGCGCCTACGCAGAAACTTCGTGCGCATCTCATGCCGATTGCCAAGCGGTATCCCCTTGGCGAACTGATGGATGCTCTGAAATACTTCACGAAGACTGTCGGGAGACTGATAACGATCGAGTACGTTCTATTGAAGGGAGTCAATGATTCACTCGAAATGGCCACCATGCTGGGCAGGATTGCGGAAGACCTGTTAGCCAAGGTCAATCTCATCTGCTACAATGAGGTTAAGGGTGCAGCTTACGCGCCCCCCGATGATGCGTCGTTCGCCCGCTTCGCTGCACGCCTGAAGCAGCGGTGCCCCACGGTTGTCCAAAGGACAAGCCGCGGGGGTGACATCGCAGCAGGCTGCGGTCAACTGTGTGTACTTCCGGACATCAAATGAGAAAACTAGAGGTGATGATGCTGGCGGCCGTTCTGCTCGCTGCGACCGCAGCGGGGGCGACCACGCCTGTGACGACGGGGCTCAGAAGTCTCATCGCGCAAGTCGAAGACGTGATCCCTGCAACGTGGCGCGTGGTCGAAGCCGACACAGCCAAGGTTCCGATCGGATGGTCCGGGCGGAGTGACGGCATCTATGTCATGGTCGAGGACACCTCAACGCGTTTCTATCACCCCGATGGATTCCACTACCATTCTTTCTACCGGATCTGGCTGATGCCACCCGACTGGGAGGGCGAGATGAGACTTACTCCTTACATCTCGGACAGCCTCCCAGCCTATCTGCTGGGAATGAACGACGATTACGCAGCTTTCTATCACACAGCCGGAGGAAATGTGTGGGAGCGGGGACCGCGCGCGCTCTGCGACGCGATCGGCCTCAACAGGATCTGTCTCACTGGTCTCTCCCGACGGATCGTCGATCTTGAGTTCGACCAGCAACTGCGGACGCGCCTCAAGGCCTTTGAGGAAGAAACGGGCTCCAGTCCCACCCTGAGTCCTCCGCGCATAATCGGCCTCGCAGGTGACGGGCCAAACCTCTACATGGAGTACCTTTTCACGGGAGAGGTAGATATGGAGGAGAAGAACCGTCTGGCATCGCTGACTGAGCGTCTTGCCGGCGACGTTTTCCTCACGTTCCCCAAGATCGAGTCACTCTACGTTCGTCGTTGCAGCAGCGACGCCTTCACTGATACTATTATAATCCGCGATTAGTGAAACCATTCGCACACGAATGTCGTCCTATCGGTAGGATGAGCCATCTGCAGTGATATGCTGTTCACAACCGTGTCCCCAGAGGATAGACCATGCTGCGTTTCACAGTGATTTCATTGATAGCAGCCCTGCTTGCTCTCACTGCGCCTTACCCAGTTGCGGGAGCGGAATCCGACGACGACAGAGCCTTCATATCAGTAACCACGTCGGAGCTTCTTGGATGGGACGAAGGTGAGGGGTTCCAGCCCGTGGTTGACATCTACTACAACAGGGTGGACGGCCTGCTCTTCTACGCGGGAGTGGAGTACCAACGTTTTGCGAGCATGCATCCCCACCTACTGGCACGTGCAGGCTGGCCGTCGGCCAGAGCAGACAAGTACTACTCCATTCTGGTCGAGCAGCCGCTCTTTTCTCCCGATTCGTTCTCGTTGGGTGTGTCGTTCTACGATCAGACGGCTTGGACCCGCGAAGATGCGCAGATGATCACCGATGTCGAGAACAACCTCCTGGCCCTCCTGGCCCGCCAGGAGTTCCGCAACTACTTCCGACGCGAAGGCTTCACGATCTTCGCGGAGCACGAGTTCGCTCCCGGTAGCTCGATCCGCATGGAGTACGCAAACGATGAGCTGGCCTCGCTCACAACCAGTCAGCATATCTGGAGCACGTTCCGCACAAAGGCCGACTGGGAGGAGAACCCGCCCCTCGAACGCGGCATCCTGGCCGGAGCGGAGGAGTATGAAGGCGTGCTGAAGAATTTCACGAGTACGATCACGTACGACAACCACGATCAGATCAAGAACACCGGCTGGAAAGTCGTGCTTATCACCGAGTACGCCGGCGGCATGACCGGCGGAGACTACGACTATGACAAGGTGTTCCTTGAATCTCGCCGCTACTTCCGGATCTCTCCCACGCAGACTCTGAAACTGAGAGCCTCCTGGGGAACCGCGAGCGGGACCTGTTTCCCCTCGCACAAGCTCTTTCACCTTGGCGGCATAGGTAATCTGAGAGGTTACGACTACAACGAGTTCGAGGGGAAGCACCTGTTTTTCGCATCCCTGGACTACGGCGTTCGCGCGAGCAATGATCTTGAGATCATCTACTTCGCCGATGCCGGACGCGCCTGGTTCAGCACAGCACCTGTCGATTACGATTCCGACGAAATGAACTACGACGTCGGTATCGGCATAAGGATTGACGCACCGGGCGCCGGCAACATAAGAATAGATGTGGCAAGACCGGCCACCACTGAGGATGCCGACATCAAAGTCATCCTCCGTCTGGATACGGTTTTTTAGCGCGGAAGCGCGTGCGGCTGGGGGGAAGATGTATCGCACGCGGCAACCCGCATTTGACTCAAAACCCATGCGCGGCAACTATTCATGGAGGCAGTGATGCGTTCTCTGCTGGTTGTATTGCTTGTTGTTCTGCTCTCTGTCATGGCGTCAGCGACGCCACTCTCCGACAGTTGGTTGAGTGGAGCGAGTTCGGTCGCACTGAACGACGATGCGACCGCCATATTCGTGAATCCCGCAGGTCTCGGGATGTACAATGAGTCAGGATGCTACTCATCGTACACAACGGCCGGCGAGCAATTCTCCGACTACAGACTCGCCATGAAAGCGTCGTGCGTCGGCTTCGGATATTCGCACAGCCAGATGTGGGGGCCCGCAGAAGGTGGAGATGGATCTACCTCACTTCCGGGCGACGATGCTCTTGACACATTCGTCATAGGGATGGCGATTGGTGAGTTCCGCAAGTTGGCGATCGGATTCGACTACCGCTGGTTCCGCCCCGATTTCGGCGATGAACTCAAGACGGGCACTTGGGACGTCGGCATCATGTATCGTCCCGTCGATTTCCTCTCCCTGGGCGGCACGGTCACCAATCTCTCCGAACCCAAGATCTTCGGCGAGATAGCGGCTCCCATCACATACACCGCAGGGCTGGCCGTCCGACCGATAGGCAATCGCCTGACTCTCATGACCGACGCGAGTGTTGCTGACGGACAGGATATCGAGGATGCCATCTACACCGCAGGACTTGAGGCCGAGTTAGTGGATGGTGTCCTGCTCAGAGGTTCTGTTCAGTCGCTTTCCGACGGCGACAACCGTGAACAGGAGACCAGCTTCGGTCTCTGGTTCAATACGACCCACCTCGGCGGCGGCGCCTCAACGAGAAGCCAGAAGGGAACGTCCGAGACCATCTACACAGTTGAAGTGGGAACGTCCTACCAACGGCTTCGCACGATCCTGCAGCCGGGGGAGCAGGTGGCCGAGATCGAGATCTCCGGGCCCTTGAACGATTACGGGTCGCGGTGGAGTCTCTTCGGAAAGCCGCGCGGTGGAGTCCAGCGGCTGATACGCGACATACGGAAAGCCGCGGAAGACTCATCTGTAGAGTGCATTCTTCTCAATATCAAGCCCCTCGGCTCTGGATTCATGGGCGGTCCGAGCGCGCTCGTCCAGGAGCTCCGGGACGCAGTCGTCTCAGCCGGCGAGGAACACGGTACGCGCTTCGTAGCATTCCTCGAGTACGGCGCCGGGACGCCGGAGTACTACCTCGCCTCGGCGGCCGATGTGATAGTCATGCCGAGAATCGCGGCCATCGAGGGACTGGGGCAGTACGTCAACATCATGCGCTACACGGGAACCACGGAGAAGCTTGGTGTCGAATGGGACTACATCTCGGCCGGGAAATACAAGAGCACCTTCCACTCGATAGGTGCAGGTCCTCTGACCGACGTGCAGCGTGAGGAAGTCCAGTCGATGATCGACGACAACTTCCGTGAGACGGTGAGCGCGATGGCCGACGGGCGCGACATGACCTACGGCGAGATGGAAACGCTCGCCGACGGACGCCCCTATACCCCGCCGGACGCTCTCAGCACGGGTCTCATCGACGTCCTCGGTTTCTACGCCGATGCAAAGGCGGCCGCGCTGGAGCTCGCCGGCGGGGACGTGCCGGATGAGCCGGAGGGAATATCGACCGTCGACGTCGCTGGCTGGACTAAGAAAGCTTACGACTGGAACTACGGGCCGAAGATCGCCGTCATCGGAGCGTACGGCGGGATCAACGTTGGCAGAGGTGGGAACGATCCGATATGGGGCGGCGAGTCGATAGGCTCGGAGACGTTGGTGAAGCAGCTCCGCCGGGCACGGAAAGATGACTCGATCAAGGCGGTCGTCCTCCGAGTCGACAGTGGTGGCGGAAGCGCGCTCGCATCCGACATCATCTGGGCCGAGACGAAGAAGCTCGCGGAGAAAAAGCCGTTCATCGTCTCGATGGGCGATATCGCGGGCTCCGGCGGCTACTACATTGCCTGTGCGGCGGAGAGGATCTTCGCCGACCCGCTCACGATCACGGGCAGCATAGGTGTCGTGATGATGAAGCCGTCGCTCGCCGGACTCTACGGCAAGATCGACGCGACACACGAGACTTTCAAGAGCAGCGAGTTCGCCGATGCTTTCTCCTCAACGCGCAGGCTTACAGAGGAGGAGAACGAGGTCGCCAACGATCACATCCAGTGGATGTATGACGAATTCCTGGACAGGATCGTCGACGGACGCGGGATAGACAAGGAAGAGCTTCGCGAGATCGCCGAGGGACGCGTCTACACCGGCAACCAGGCGCTCGAACTCAAGCTCATCGACGAGCTGGGCGGGCTGACCGATGCTATCGCCTATGCCTGCGAGTCGGCCGGCACTACAACGGAGGACGCGACCCTGGTTCTCTACCGGACCCCAAAGGACTTCATGGACCTCATCATGGACGGTGTCTCAGTCAAACTGGGACTCTGGCGGTTGCTTGACATAGGCGGCGGCAGCCTTACCGACATGGTACATTTCAGAATGGCTGCAGGAGAGTTCGTGGAGTAGCTGCGGGGACCGACTCCCCGGCGCGGCACACCAGCATGGAAAAGCAACAGCTCCTCCCACGTCGGGAGGAGCTGTTGTGCTCTCATATAGCGTGAACTACCTGTATAACCCCTTGATTCTTCCCCACGACATCGTCTCGACCGCGTTCGGGAGCGAGCACTCGCAACCGACACCGAAGGCTCCGATGTCGCCTCCATCATGCGCCGCCAGCACACATGGCGAGCAGTCCTCTATCGTGTGGTCGACTCCACAGAAGCGAGGGTCCTCGTACCAGATGTTGGCGAAAAGCGAATCCGCCTCCACTCCGATGTGCGTCCACGGCTCGTATGCGAAGTCGTTGTGGGTTACCGCAAGATTGCTGCTGCTCACCGGCCCGACGATGGTTGTATACCAGTCGAAGATGTTGCTCCGAATCGCGCTGTAGGGTGAAGCGTCCTCAGCGTCGTAGTAGAACCAACCGAGGAATGTGTTGTGGATCAGGCGGCAACCACCGGGGTCGCCAAACATGTCGACCTCGTCCGTGACAAGACATTCTGTCATCCGTAGCGGGAAGCCGGGATACTCGCCCCAGTGACGACTGACATCCCCGATGATGCAATCGTTCAGCGTCACGTCGTTGTCGTATCGCATGACGACGGCGCCGAGATCGCCACCGTCGATCACAACCGTTGACGACGTGGCTAACCCACCGAATATCCATACGTCGCCCGCCGTGTCACCGGTGCTCTCGAAAGTGCAGAGGCCGGCGATCTCGATATACTCGTACGATGATCCGGAGCTCGTAACCGGCAGCTCCCCCATAGTCACGGCGTCCTCATACCAGCCGGACAGGACAGCCTGAGTACTGACCGTGCAGCCTTCGATCGTGCTGGCCCGATCTCCGCTAACGATTATCCAGTCAAACGTAGAGTCGTACGCCTCGATCCCGGTGTGAACGACCGGAGGAACTGCAGACGGATGCGCCTCGCCGATGGCGCCCCCACCGATGACGGCACTATCGAAGGCAATGATGCTCCCGCTCCAGACGACGGTGTGCACCTGCCTTAGATCGAACGAATGTGCGACCGTGATGTCGGCTATCCGTGACTCCTGCGGCGGGGGCGTGTTCAGGAACTCCATGGTAGGCTCAAGTCCGTCCCAGAAGATCTGAGTCACCGATGGACCCTGACCTTCGAAGGTCAAGCACTTGCCGTCAACGATGACCAGCTCACAGTACATGCCCGGCATGATAAGGACGGTGTCACCATTCGCGGCGGCATTGACACCCTCCTGCACTGTCAGATAATCACCGCCACCTGCGCCATCAGTAACGTGCGTGACCGCAAACCCGGTCGACCAGCACAAAATGACCAGAATCACGGGAAGGACGACAGTAGCATTTCTTCGCATGACCACCTCCCCTGCTGGAGTCAGGCGGCAATGGTAGTATCGGTGGGAACCGCCGCATCAGCGATCGCTACTGCAATCCTACTCCTCTTTTCCCGATCTGACAATCACCGTGTAGCCCTGCAGCGTCAGGACGCCCTGCGTAGGCCCTCAACCGCAAATCCGTACGACTTCCACCAGAACACACGCGCGACGAACGGCCTACCGGCGCTGTCCTCTCAGATACTTGTACGCCTTGCCCTCACACTCAATGATGTCACCATCCACCAGAACTCTCGCGTCATCGACCAACTCGCCGGCCACCTGAACAGATCCCTTCAGAACTCTCAGGATGGGCGGTGAACCGTCCGCTGTTCCAGCGAATTCCATGAGCGTCTCGCGGAGTTCCTCTGCATAGCAAGTGCCCGCGCCGACCTCGATTGCCGGCAGCCCCGGGTTCTCTATCGCGATGTTGCTGAGAGCGGCTATGACCCCATCCGGGACTACGCGGCGAAGGTACCCCTTGACCCGGATCTCTCTTCGAAGCAGCTCCTTCGTGAAGACGTTCGTCCATGACTGCCGCCTGTGCACGCCGATCGCCACAAACCCTATCATGACGCCCAGCACTCCAATGATCCCCTGGTAGACTTGTGAACCGAGGTCGCCGAACGACTGGGAAAACGCAGCCTCTACGCGACTTGTCTGCCCCCTCCCGGCGGCCGATGCTTCCTCGACGATCCCGCCAAGAAGGCTGTTCCACTGCTCCTGTTCCGAAACCGAAGCGTCCTCCGCTACCGTCAGGGTCTTGTCTCCATCGGTCATCGCCACCATCGGAGCCTCTGCTCCGCCAACCTCCACCGGAACAGCGGCCGCGGCAATGACACCGTCCATCAAACTCGCGAACACTCTCATGAGGTCATCGCTCGTAGCTGCATGGCAGTAGAAGCCGCCGCTTGATTCGGATACCTGAGTCAGAAGCTTGCCGTCGACCTTCTCCGCCTTGCCGAGACCCACCGAGTAGATAGAAATCCCGGCGTCAGCAAACAATCTTCCGAGCTGACGGAGCCGCGCTCTGCTCTCATGGTAGATCTCATCGTACTGCGCATAGTCATCATAGACAGGAACGAGCTTGCCATCGGTGAGCAGGATTACGCACGCGCTCCCGCCCGGCGCTGTACTCCCAGCCGAGAGAGCGCGAGAGAATACTCTCCCTCGCTCCTGCCACGCAAGTTCGAGTCCGCGAGTGATGTCGGTACGATTGGCCGCAAACGGCAAGCGCAGTTCCCCGGCGATCGCAGCACCGGCAGCCGGCGAATCAATCGTCACCGGGTAGTCTGGCAGAGCCGGAAACGGCTCCTCACCGTACCCATAGACCGTAACGCGATCGCCCTCGTTAAGGGATTCCAGAAAGCTCTCAAGAACAGCAAGTGTCGCCGCTCCTCTGCCTGCGTACCGCATTGTTCCTGTGCAATCGACCAGAACAACGTACTCAGCCCCGGGCCGGACCGCAGCCAGAGACCCCGTGACCACTGCGGCTCCAAGCAGACACACCGCAAGAAGCGTCGCACTCAGTCGAAATGCCATCCCGCGTCTCATTGTATCTCTCCTCGTGAATCGTGTTGCGCCAAGTGAGACCCTATCGGCCACGCCCGAGTCCGGCCGTGCACCGACTCCACTTTGTATCAGTGCGCTGCGTTATAGCTGTTTGTTCACTGGTGTAGTCACGCCGCACAAACCATGCAGGAAACATGCCTAAGGGAGCCGTCATCCACGGTCCACACCCATAGAGCGGTGCCTCTGCTCTTGCAGCTCCGACGTCCCGGCGCTATCATCGGCCCCCGTCGTTCTTGAATGCCTGTCTCGTACCCCTAGCAGTGCAGCAAGAGGAACACGTGATGCTCATTGAGTCACCCGGCAGTAATCGCGACCGTTCGCCCGGACCCTCGGCCGCAGATCTCCTACGCCCGGCATTCAAGCAGTTCTTCTGGCTGACCTACGATCACATAGGCCTCCTGATCCTGGCCAATCTCCTGTGGATCCTGCTCTCGCTGCCCATTGTCACGGCTCCCGCGGCCACTGCCGGGCTCTTCTATCTCGCGTCCAGGATCACCCGCCGTGAGAACCCCTCCCTCCGCGACCTTCTCACCGGCTTCCGCCTCTTCTTCAGGCCTGCCCTTGTCATCGGACTCGTAGACACAGCCATTGCCATCATCCTCTGGATCAACATCGACTTCTACAGCCACCTCGGGGGACGTGCGTCCATCCCCGGTATGCTGTTCGCAGGACTCATCATCTGGGCAACCGTTTTCTGGATTCTCATCCATGCTCACCTCTTCCCGCTCCTCATCGACGGAGAGAGAAGGCCCCGTTCTCTCTTCAGGAAATCAGCCATATTGACGCTCCACAACCCAGCCTTCACCATCGGCATCACCGTCCAGAACATCTCGGTCACCGTGATCTGTGCCTTGACCGGAGTCGGTCTCCTGGCCATTGCCGGCGGCTTGACCGCCATCCTCCTCACGACCGGCCACCGCTCCCTCCTCTCAAGGTACAACCCTGACTCCCCCCAGACCCCTCCGGAGCAGCGCCGCTGGCGCGACCTCTGGCGCCCGTGGGAATCCGGCAGAACGGGAAGCTCACGCCGCCCGTAGAACACATTGCCCAACACCAGACCGCCGTACCTCCATGCCTCCACTCGCTCCTGGACAGTCCAGCACCAGTGACCTTCCGTGTCCTTTCTGAGGAACCGCTTACACATTTCTCATCTCAATCTTGAAGAAGCTCAAGAAAGACCTTGACATTCTTAAGGTTGGAGCTTAAGATTACTCATATGCGGCTTGAGTTTATCAATGTACATCAGCTTCCAGGAGGTGAATATGATTCATCGGTCACCAGAAGCCTGCCCCGTCTGCAACGGGGAGCTTGTCATTCGAGAGCTCACGTGCCCTTCCTGCGAGGTCACCATTCGCGGGAGTTTCGAGACCTGCGCCTTTTCGGTTCTCACTGGGCCGCAGCTTCAGATGGTCAAGATCTTCCTCAAGTCCCGTGGCAATCTCAAGGAACTCGAGCGAGAGTTCAACATCTCGTACCCCACGGTTCGAAGCAGGCTCGATGAGATTGTAAGGAAGCTCGGCTTCACGCCTGAGCCGGATGTGGATCCGAAGTTCAGAGAGGAACTCCTGGCAAGGCTCGAACGAGGAGAGATAGATGCGGATGAGTTCGTACGGAAACTGGATGACGCGGCCGCTTAGCGCCGCCGTCTGCCCCACGCCGGACCTATGGCCGAACGTTGCTCAACTGGCGAAGATCAAGAGACATACCCCCTGGAAGGAGACGGAAGGCATGAAGGAAGAAACTCTGAGAATACTCAAGCTTCTCGAGACCGGGAAGATAACTGCCGACGAAGCCAACAGACTGATAGCAGCGCTCGACAGAGCCGAGTCGAAGCCTAACGAGCGCCAGACCAGGCGCAAATGGCTGCACATCAGGGTCGAAGAGAATGGCGAGAAGAAAGTGGACGTCAAGATCCCGCTCGCTCTGCTCAAATTCGGATTCAAGTTCGCGCCGCACGCATCCGGCTTCCGTGTATCGAACGGCCATCGCAAGGAACTCCGTACGAGACTCCGCGAGGCCAAGGCGAAGGCCCGCGCTGCCAAGGCCCGTGCGCGGCGAGAGTTCCGCACGGGGATGAAGGATTTCGATGCTGCAATGGACGGTCTCGACATGGGAGATGAGTTCGGCACCCGGGTCGAGGCAACCGTCTCTGAGGCGCTGCACGAATCTCTGGACGAGGTGAAGGAGGTGCTCGATGACAACCTCGACATCGACATAGAGAAGATCCTGAAGATGGCCCAGGACCCGGCGTTTGATGGAACGATCCTGGAAGTCCGCGACGAAGAGGACGACGAGCACGTCACCATCACTCTGGAGTAGCCGGGGATTCCCTTCTCCAGGGTCGTGGACGCACCTTGGGAGAGCACGATGGTTGAACACATTGAAAGAGGAGTCGACACGATGAAACACGTGCACGGAGGGGTGATAAGCGGAGGCATGGTCGTCGATAGCAAACAGACGATAAACGGGTCATGCGTCGGAGACATCGCTGTGATCAAGGGCGGCAGGCTCGTACTCAACGGCGCCTGCTCCGGGGATCTGATCATGGAGAGCGGCGAGGCCATAGTCCGTGGTGCCCTCGCCGGAGACGCCACTCAGCTGGCCGGAACTCTCACGGTGAACGGAGCGATCAGTGGCGACCTTCTGATCGAGAGTGGAGACACGACGATCCGTGGAGCAGTGGCTGGCGACGTACAGAACCGCGGCGGCAACCTCAAGGTATACGGAGTTATCAAGGGCGACCTCATCGAGGACGGTGGCACAACGTGGGTAGACCCTAAGGCGAAGATCATGGGTGATCGCGTCGTACGCGACGCGCCGAAGCATCAGGAAGCGCCGGAGTCCGCGCCCGAGCGGCCGGCCCCCCCGTCGCCACTTGAGCCGGCGGGTTCATCCGAGTAGTAGTGCCAGGGTCTCCTGCACGGCAACTCAACTGCTGCGCTAGAATTTACTGTACGGAGAGAGCTCTGAGACCTGATAGCGAGCCAGCCTCTTTCTTGTCTCTGAGACTCTCCCGTTCCGCTCAGCAAGGGCCTCGAGCTCGGCCTGTCCCGGCTCCCCCAGCGTGTAGTAGCCCTCCAGCCATGTGTCGTCTATGTTGATGCCGGCGCCCCCAGCAGCCCCGGGACCACAGCCGTTGTCGGTTGTATGGAAGATCCACATGACCTTGGCTTCACTTGCAGGCAGAAGCCCACTGATGTCAGTACCGTTCAGACCGGGCGTGCCAAAGCCACCGCAGCCCGCGAAGTCACCCCACCACGCGCCAGTCTGGTAGGCGATGCCATCAACGATCACCCAGTCCGTCCAGTAGTCGTTGTCGACTGTCGGAACCTCGGCATGAAGTGCGAAGCGGACCGTGCAGGTCCATGCCCCGCTGATGTCGATGCCCGGCGTGTAGAGCGCGTTCTTGAGATTCGGCGGAATCAGGCTCGTATCCGCGTCATCGCCACACCACCACGATGGTATTACGTTCGACGAGCAGACGTCGTCCACGAGATGCCAGTAGTCACCGGCGGCGTCCGGCACACCAGGCGAACAAAGGCTTCCATTCTGAACATCATCAAAGAAGTAGATGGTTCCATCGTAGAAGTCATAGACCTTGATGTTGTCGACGTGGAAGGCCCCACCGATTGAGTTGTAGTCCCCATCCTCATCCGACCACGCCCCGTCCGAGACAAATCGGAAACGCAGCATGAGCGGATCATCGTACTCCATGAGCTCGAACCCGTAGGTGCCGTAGTCCTGCCACCCGTTGCTCGTACCGTCGTAGCCGTTATTGAGGTTGACGAACACACCGAGGCTCTCCGCCTGAACATAGGTGTAATCGTACCCGGGCTCAGAATCGTACCTGTAGGCGAATGTGAGGATGGGATACGCGTCCGATCTTCCGTGCCTCTCTCTGCTCGGTCGCTCTCCCTCATCCGACGCGCGGTAGAGCGCCTTGATGGCGCCCCATGAGATATTCTCCACCGTTGTCTGAGTGACTACGATCGGCGGCAGGTTCAGCTGCTGGTCCCAGCTGTTCCCGTAGCCACCATCGGCGTCGTAGTCAAAGGTACCACACCACCACGAGTAGTCCGTCTCGTGGAGCGGGTCGTCGAACGCAAGATAGGTGTCGATGTGGAACCTGGTTCCCACTCCAACGGTCAGATCCTCGTGGCTCCAATCACCCGGACCATCCGCCATATCGTCATACCAGAAGACACCGTAGTACCCGGGATTGGCCTGGCAGATTGAAGCGGGAGCAGATAGGAGTAGGATCACTGCGAGGTAGAGAAGGAACCGATAGCTGTGTCGCATTGCGACCTCCTTTCGGGGCGTGTGAACCCGGTCGGCGGCCGCCGCGATGGACGGCCGCGGAAGGCACTTTTACTGTACCACAGCCGTGCGGAGATTGCCAGTGCCACGTTCTGCACGTGCGCCATGCCCGGTGCGCCAGAGAAATGCCCGGGGCTGATGCCCCGGGCGCGTCGCACATTTGATTCTGATACAGCTGCAGCTGGTCGCCCGAACCGGGCGCCTCAAGCTAGCCTCAGGTAACCCCCCCGGTTCCGCACGACGCGGCTGGGCCTCCACCAGATGTCGCAAACGTCGACACTATCCTCCGCCCCTTCTTCTTCCCACAAGCCGGACACTCGTGAGGCTTGTCCCGGTTGGTAACGGACTCGAGTTCCTCAAAGACCGTTCCGCAGCTGTCGCACATGTATTCGAATATCGGCATCCGTCCTCCAGAAGATTCTGTGTCAGTCCCATCTGCCTTTTGGTGAGATCCGGATCGACACTGATCAGACCCTCACGCCCCCTGCGCTGCCGTTCTGCAGTTCTGATGCCGCCCGGCAAGATTGGATTCGGAGAAACGACTACCCGGACCGCCTGAACAGCGCCCGCCTCGGGACCAACGTGTCCTCTCCCATGAATCGCACGACCTCCCAGTCATTCGAAAAGAGACGCCGTATTTCATCATTCGAGTACGGGCGAAAGAGCATCCCTTCACGCTTGCCCCCGATGTACTGGTGCGTGCCGTCATCCAGAATGCGGCTCTCGGAGTCCGGATCGTCACTCTTGTCCTCATCGAACGCCACGAGCAGTAGAGCCCCACGACGCGCAACCCGCCCCAGCTCCATCGCCAGCTCCTCGGAGTGCCGGAGCGTCACGTGATCGAGGCAGCTCCATGCAAGCACTCCATCCATGACGGCATCGTCCAGTCCTATCCGGCTCCCATCGAATTCTGCGCTGGTGATATTCGCGAGCCCCTCGTCGCGCGCGTTCGCTTCACAGTAGCGAACGCCCTCGTCGACCACATCACAGATGACAGTGCGATACCCGCGTCTCGCCAGGCTGACTGCGTTTCTACCAAGCCCGCACCCGAAATCCAGCACATCTCCCCCATTCGGGAGCAGGTCCAGGAACTCGAGTGCGAGTTGACTGTCTTGATCAAAGATCGATTTCCCCCACTTCTCGGGAATACCGCCCGCGATAGTCTCTCGTATGCATCGCTCCCAGAAGACGTGGGACGCCGGTCTCTCGTCGTGTGGCAATGATCCCTCCTGGAATCAGCGGAATGACTTTCGTGCAATCACAAAGCTGCCTTGACCCGGTGTCGCATCCTCCGCCGCCCGAGCCCCAATCTTTTCACAGACCTCCACAAATGTGGAGGCGCACCCTTCCAATTGTCCTTCGCTCTCGACTGTGTCGAAGGCCTCGAGCACCGATGGGATACGCTGATCCAGATGTCTGATCTCGCTGAAGCCGAGGAGCCCAAGAACCTCGTCGAGCGTTGTGCTTGTCAGGTGGTTCAGCTCATAGCAGGCTGCCGATGCTACAAAGGGCGCGAACGTCTCGAAGAACGGAATGCTCAGTCTACCCGGACGCTTCGATCCGCTATCAGCTCGAAGATCGAGCGGCATGGGCTTCTCAACCATTTCATCGAGAGCCTTCGATAGCTCCGGAATCCCCGCAAGTCCCACTCGGTCAAGGGAGAGCCCATATTTCACCTCGCGCGGCGGCGATTTCGTGCGGAGCTGATAGAAGAGAACGTGCTCATCGGAACCGTCCGCACCGCGAGCACGCTCAACCCAGATCTCCTCATCTCCGTCACTCTCGGGGAAATACTCCGAGTAGTCCTCAAACACCATGGCGAGCATCCCGTCCGGTCTGAGAACGCGATGCACTTCGGCCAGCGCTGCTGCCGGATCGTCGCATTGCTCGATCGAGGAGGCCGCGCAAACGCCGTCGAACGATGCTTCATCGAACGACATCGCCTCGGCATCCATCACGAGGAACTCGACATTCTTGATCCCCAGACGCGCCGCGTTCTCACGCTGGATGCGCACACGCCTTGGAGACGGATCGATACCGGTGATCCTGGAAAAGCGATCCGCCATCCGGAGTGACGGCCATCCATCACCGGGCCCTATATCGAGGACGCTCTCAGCGCCTCCCATCGCCCGCGAGAACGCACTCACGATCGCCACATCGTGCCAGTGCGCCCGCTTCGTGTGATCGAGTGGCTGGTACAGAACAGCCAGGCACTCGCCGGACTGCGACTCCATCCGCTCATACGTGAGTTCAGCCGTGGTCGTCAACTGCGGTGAGAGGTTGCTTATGATCCATAGCTCGATGTCGGACTGCTTTCTCAAGCGAATTTCCTCGCAAACGACAAGGGGGACACGTTGTGCCCCCCCATCGTAAGTCAGGAATGCTGCCTGTGCTACAGCTATCGAGTCATCCTCGCATCATGTCCCCCGCATGGACGACCCCCACTTCAGTAACACCAGCTTTCGCACCTCCTTGTAGCAACCATTCCTGCCATCGGAACTCAAACGGACGAAATACGCCCCGCTGTAGCGGGTTCCCCGGAGTCGGTCAGCCCATTCCTGGTCGCCGTGTATTCACAGGTTCATCCAGGTCAGGCAACATGGAGCGCCGGACTCCCGCACCCGGCGCCCCGGGCATCTGCCCGAATCAATCTCTTCGGGCGTCCCCACTTGGACCGGTCCATTCGGGCGTCAGCGCCCGGACCGGCCCATCTGGGCGTCAGGTGCCAGTACTACGCCGGATATCGAACTCGCGTTCCTCCAATATCTTCCTTCCGTCCAGATAGACAGTCGGCCGAACGATCATGAAGCCCCACGACAACGTGGCCTCGTTCTCACCGCCGATCAATCTGTTGTCTCCGATCCAGAGAGCAGCGTCGCCGTACGACTTGCTGTCCCAGACAGTGTAGCCGACCGGATTGCGGACTTCCGGATTAGCTCCAATCTCAAAACCACCAGCCTTCCCACTATCACTACTGCTCTCCGACAACACCAGAGCTAGGAGCTCCTCGTTCTCGCCTGCCGACGCAGATACGATCTCGCCGTCCTTGAACTCGATACGGATGTCGCGGATAGCGACGCCGAAGTAGTCTGTCATCTCCGAGTGCATAGTGCCGTTCGCAGTCCCTGCGACGGGAGCGACGATGACTTTGCCGGCAGGCAGGTGTCCCCAACCACGCCCGCGCTCCACCTCCCAGTCGGAGATGATGCCATCGTCTAGAAACACCTCCCGCCCCTCGACGAGGAACGTAAGATCGCCACCACCCGGCGACGTGATTCTGACTTCACGGCTTCCGCTGAGCAGATCGCCCAACTCCCGACAGCGCTCCGCGAGCGCCTGATAGTCGACATCCAGCGCCGTCCACCACGCGTCGTGGAGGTGCCTGTAGTCCAAGCCCATGACCTCGGCCTTCTCGGGAGTGGGATATCCCATGTAGATAATCCGCTTCCCAGCATCGAGGAGCGCACGACAAACGGGGTTCTCGAGCGGGTATCCGGGAACACCCGCATATAGATGCTCCATGCCTCTTGCGACGAGTCCCTTCATGAAATCAAGACGCTTCGTCCCGTGCAGCTGCTGGTCGATCGTCCCACTCTCTTCCCCGGGGTAGTGGACCGGCTGTTCGATCACGATGACAGCCGCGAGGTCTTCCTTCCACTTCAGGATATACTCATCGTCCGAGCAGTCGCCAAATGTCACGAGACAGTGCGCCCCTAGCGACTCAAATGCTCGACTAAGAGGCTCCATGATGTCGCGGTGTACGAACTCGCCTTTGATCAGAACAACGTCATCGACCTTGATCTGGAGGCAGTCGCGCGCCACCTTGACTGCGATCTCATCCTGGTCAATCTCGAGGATCTGCTTCCGCCTCCAACCGAGCATACTCTCGGAGATCACGCGCTGCACGTCACCTGAGAGTCCGGCGTGCTCACCGATACCACGGGCCACATAGAAGTTTCTGGCAACCGCCCGGTAGTATTTTTCCAGCACGCCGCCCTTCTCAACCTTCGCCACTATCCGGACAAGCCCCGCTTTCTCCAACTCCTTCACGTGGTAGTGAACACGACCACGTGTGCCGCCGATCCAGTCGGCGACCTGCTTGGCCGTACCGGGACGTTCGATCAACAGCGTGAGAATGCGAACCCGCTCCGGGTTAGAGAGTGCCTTGATCTGGCCTTCGTGTTCTATCACAGTGAGATCACGCTCAGGTGATCTCTGGTCAACCTGTTGCCTCTGAAGGCCTTCCTGTTCCATGTTGCAGTATCCTCTCAGAAGCGATCGTGGGGCGCGTCGAGTCCGACGCACCTTATCCACTGCCACAGCGCGGTCTAAATGTCCAGCGCATCTAGTCTACTGTTCCCGCTTCTGTGTGTCAAGGCAATTCCTGACCCTCCATCAATAGTTGGAAAACGACGCTCTGTGCGGCACTAAGACTACGCCCAACGGCCGTTTCCACTTGACACTCGGTATGGGTGGTCAATATGATTTCGGAACGTTCGGGCATTCGAATCGAGCGCCACCATGCTCGCCAGCTCACAGACGAAGAACCTACCGACTGGAGTGATGATGACCACGATCACCGACGTATTCGCACGCGAGATCCTGGACTCCCGAGGGAATCCTACAGTAGAAGTCGACGTCTGGCTCGAATCCGACCTGATGGGAAGAGCCGCCGTTCCCTCCGGCGCCTCGACAGGTTCACATGAGGCCGTTGAACTCAGGGACGGCGACAAGAACCGGTACCTCGGTAAGGGTGTCCTCAAGGCGGTGCA
Organism: Candidatus Eiseniibacteriota bacterium; assembly: GCA_030600655.1. Taxonomy (GTDB): domain Bacteria; phylum Joyebacterota; class Joyebacteria; order Joyebacterales; family Joyebacteraceae; genus Joyebacterum. The sequence goes on along the minus strand of JAUVLP010000011.1, from coordinate 5,345 downwards.
GAACGTCAATGAGATCATCGCTCCCGAGATCGTCGGGATCGACGCTGACGAGCAGATCGTGATCGACGAAATGCTGCTTGCTCTCGATGAGACAGACAACAAAGCGACTCTGGGGGCCAACGCCACACTCGGCGTCTCGATGGCCTGCGCCAGAGCGGCGGCCAACGCTCTCGAGATACCCCTCTATCGCCACATCGGCGGCATCAGCGCGTGTCTCCTCCCCGTCCCAATGATGAATGTCCTTAACGGCGGCAAGCACGCGGACAATAACGTAGACATCCAGGAGTTTATGATCGTCCCGGCCGGCGCCGACTGCTTCAGCGAAGCGCTGCGCTACGGCACCGAGGTCTTTCATGCACTGAAGTCCGTTCTCAAGAAGAAGGGACTCTCCGTCTCAGTCGGAGATGAGGGCGGCTTTGCACCCAACCTCGGATCAAATGAAGAAGCCATCGAAGTCATAGTCGAGGCCATCGGAAAAGCGGGCTACACACCGGGCGACGATGTCTTCATCGCTCTCGACGCTGCCGCCAGTGAGTTCATGAAGGACGGAAAGTACGTTCTCGCGGCGGAGGGCGCTACGAAGTCGAGCGACGAGATGATCGAGTTCTATGAGAGACTTGTCGACAAGCACCCAATCATCTCGATCGAGGACGGACTCGGCGAGGACGACTGGGAGGGCTGGGCCAAGATGACCGAGCGCTTGGGCGACAAGATCCAGATAGTCGGAGATGATATCTTCGTAACGAACCCTGAGCGACTCTCCCGCGGGATAGAGGAGGGAACTGCCAACTCAATTCTCATCAAGCTCAATCAGATAGGGACAATAACCGAGACGCTCGACACCGTGGAGATCGCGCACCGGAACGGCTTCACATGCGTCATTTCCCATCGCTCGGGCGAAACAGAGGACACGATGATCGCCGACTTCGCCGTCGCCGTGAACGCCGGACAGATAAAGACCGGCTCCGCATCAAGGACTGACCGTCTCTGCAAGTACAACCAGCTCCTGCGCATCGAGGAAGAGCTGGGCGACACGGCTCAGTTCCCGGGCAAGGCTGTCTACGGTCGCGATTAGCAGAATGTGTGAAGGGAACAGGTGTGCCCAATTCTTCCGGGACAAATAGGCGCAGGAAGCCGGCGCGGCCCAAGGTCGAGGCAAGAAAGACTCCGCGGTTTCTGCGAGGAGTCATCCCTGACTATGGGAGTGGAACACCCGCCAGAGTGGTCGGCATCCTCGCGTGGGCGATCGCTCTCTGGTTCCTCGTAGCCGTTGTCATGGGGGACACCGGCTTCTTCGCCATACTCCGACTCAGAGGCATGCGATCAGATCTCGAGGATGAGATCAATGTTCTCGAAGAGGTAAGGGCGGCGACGATCCAGCGTCGGGACAATCTTGAGAGCGACCCCCGGACCATCGAGAAGGTCGCACGCGAGAAGTGCGGCATGATCAAGGACGGGGAGATAGTTTACAGGCTCAGCGAAAAGGCGACCGGCGGAGAGTAAGGATCTCGGGACGCCGCGCCGGCTGACACGGGAAGGAATCACCGCGGGCACGTACAGTGCGCCTGCTCGACAACAGGAGTGCACCTTGAAACCAGCAACCCCGTACGCGTTCGTCGCAGTGGCTGTTCTGGCGATTGCATTCGCCCTACCCGCAATGACAGTGACACGCGACACCACTCCCCCACTCATCGATGACATAGCGACCAGCGCTCCGGTCCCTCTCGCAGATGTCATTGTCAATGCCGACATCACGGACGATCTACCACCCGTGGCAGCCGGCGATGCGTCGGTGTTTTTCTCTACCGACGCCCAGGCAACATGGACGGCCATCATGCTCGACGCAGTCACTGGGAGCCCCGATACGTGGGAGGCAGCCTACCCGATGCCGGATGGAGAACTTCTGTACTACTTCCTGGTCGCGAGCGATTCCGCCGCGACGTTCACCGCACCGAAGAATTACGCAGACATCTTCCCGCCGCCCGTCAATCTCATGGTTGACCCTGGTGATGAGCCGGCCGGAGATGCCGTCGACTTCGACACGTACGCCCTTGATCTCACAGGCGCGCGGTTCGGGTACTCGGACGACTACATCTATGCGTCTATCTCGAATGCCACGGGGAGTTGGCCCACATCGGGTGGGCTGTTCGGTCCTTGGTACATCTACTCAGTCCTCGTCGGAAACCCCGATGCACCAGTCGACAGTATCGCACTCGCCATGGTCTACGCCGACGTGCCTCTCATCGTGTCGACCGGACTCTTCTCTATCGATGCTCGCGATACGAGCTTCGTGCGTGTCGGCGACATCGAAGCGGATATCGTCGGCGGTGAACTGCATATGCGGTGCAGCATTGCAGACTTGATTGCGCATCCGGATTTCGGCCCGGATAATCCGAGCGGCTACTATGGCGCAGGCGCAGGCACGGCCACATCGATCATCACCACAGAGAGGTGGACGAACGACTACACGAACACATATTCCTTCTACCAACGTTCCGACGGACTTTCGCCTGGAGCCAACACTGCTCCGGTGCTGGCGGGTCCATTCGCCGAACCTGTGACCGGAGTATTCCCGGATACACTCATACGCTTCGACGTAACGTACTCAGATGGCGATGGACATCTCGCGGCAGTGAGAGACGTCGTGATCGATGGGGATGCCCACGTGATGAGCTGCCCCGGACCCGATCGGGACTATGCCGTTGGCGTTGCTTTCGAGCTGGAGGTGGGACTTGAACCGGGCGACCACGAGTACTACTTCTCGTTCAGCGATGGGGCACTGACAGTCGAGACAGCGCCGGCAACAGTAGCTTCCGGAACCGGGATCACGGACGACGGGCCGCTCGGAGCACTCGCGCTTCAGTCCGCGTGGCCACAGCCGTGTTCGTCGGAACTCCGACTGAGCTTCTCAGTGTCCGGGAGACCAGCCGGGAAGATAGGCATCTACAGCATCACGGGGAAGCTGGTCCGGAGACTGTGGACCGGAGGCCCCGGTGAACACGAAGAAACATGGGACATGAAAGATGACGCGGGGACGCGCGTGGCGTCCGGCGTCTATTTCGTGGTGCTCTCGGATGGTCGCGTGAGCGACCAGCGGAAGATCGTCGTCCTGCGCTAAATGGAGGAGGCACCGTGGATCCTGAGATTCTGATACAGACAGACATCAAACGGCTCGCGATCCAGCACAGCTTCCTGTGGGCCTCACTGTGGTTCTACATGGTGGCAGTGTTGTTCTATATTCTGCACCTCGTGTTTCCGAAAATCCGCGTCGTGCGAGGAGGAGCCACAACGGCTCTCGTGACGGCCGCGGTCTGCCAGACCGTGGTCATAGTCCTTCGCGGCGTCGTACTAGGAGGCCGGCCCCCATTCCAGACGCTTTACGAGAGCCTCTCGTTCTTCGCCTGGACAGCCGTTCTCGCCTATCTCATAACTGAATGGCACAGGAAAGTCCGCCTTCCGGGTTTGTTCGTTGCTCTGGTCGCAGGCGGCGCAGTCGCCTACGCGCTGTTTGGGCAGAACCCGGCGATCAAGCCGCTCTACCCTGCGCTGCAGAGTACCTGGTTCCCGTGGCACGTCGCGATTGCATTCGCATCGTACGCGATCTTCGTCGTCGCATTCGCGGTCGAAATATCTTACCTGCTCCAGATCCTGATGTGGAAGATGGGCTCCACGCGCGACTACGGGATCACGCGGGAGAATCTGCCAAAATTCCATCGCTCCGTCCACCAGCTGGTACTTTTCGGCTTCCCTATGCTGACGTTCGGCATCATCTCAGGCGCGGCATGGGCAAACGAGGCTTGGGGCGTCTACTGGCAGTGGGATCCCAAGGAGACCTGGTCCCTGATTACGTGGTTCGCATTCGCCCTCTATCTTCATGCGAGAGTGCGACCCAAGTGGAAGGGTGCTCCGTCCTCGATTATCATGATTGTGGCGTTCCTTTGTATGATAACTACGTTCATCGGCGTCTCGTGGCTCGCCAAGCTCTTTGGCATTCCGAGTCTTCACGTCTACGGATAGCAGGGGGACCTCATGACTGGACAGAGAAGAAAGACACGTTCGGCCTGGGGCGCACCCTGGCGCTGGTTGTTCCGTGAGTTATCAAGGTTGCGCCTTGCAGTCTGGCTCCTCATCGTTATGGGAGCCACAATGGTGATCGGCTCGGTCTTCCCCCAGGGATATGGAGCGGAGACCTACATTGAATCGTGGGGTGAGACCAGGTACCTCGCCTTCTCGAAAATGGGACTCCTGAACCTTTTCCACACCAAGTACTTTCTGATTCTGGGGCTGCTGCTCTTCCTTAACCTCGTTGTCGGCAGCATCGTCAGGCTGTCGGGGCGCCGGGGCGCGGGGTCGCCCACGCGGATCCCGAGTAACGCCGGGACCGTGGATCTGGCGGGAGGCACAGGAGGGGACTCCGGTGGCATCGAGCGTGCTCGGAAGGTTCTCGCCGCGAAGCGGTACAGAATCCTCTCGGACACAGGAAACGCGATCACCGCGCGGCGCGGGCCGTGGCCGGAGGGAGTGAGTATGCTCTACCACCTGGCGCTGGCGATCGCCATCGTTGGTTTCATGCTTTCTGCCGTCCTTTCCTTCGAGGGTGATGTAACGCTCTGGCCGGGCGAGCCCGAGACCGTGGCGACACTCAGCACCGAGACGGGCCTCTTCAAGTTCAGCAACAGACTTGCCGACTGGAGCATAGGAAGCCTACATCCATTCGCCGCAGCACGACGTGACACCCTGGGCTGGGAAAACCACTACGTCGAAATCACCCTCGATAAGTTCGTTACCGAGTGGGAGCTTCACAGTGAGAAGTACTATCCTAAGGACTGGCTGAGCCATCTCACCGCACGTGAGGAAGGCGCACGCGCTACAGCAGCACCGAGGTCGCTGATCGTAGAGGTGAACCGGCCGCTCAGGATCTCGGGCCTCACGTTCTACCAGATGGCATACGAGCAGGAGTACGACGTCGTTGTTCTGAGTAACGGCGAGGAGATCGAGCGCATCACCGCACAAGCGTACGTGCCGTTCTCGCTCGAATCCGTCGAGGGAATGTTCTTCCCGGGTGCACTCTACGTTGGAACGCTCTTTGAAAAGTACCACGAGCCCGTTCCGATCGTACCCCACGTTCCGCTCAAGTGGCAGCCGCCTGCTGAGGAGGATGAGGATCCAGCCGCGGTCGAAGACCCCATTGAGATCGGCAACCTTTCGGCCGGCGAGCCGCTCGAGATCGAAGGTGTGACACTGGTCCTCGAGAACCCGTACGAGGCCAGCGTCCTTTCCTACAGACACGACCCGGGCGTCACGCCTCTCTACATTTCCGTTACTCTCTTCATCCTCGGGCTTTG
>JAUVLP010000145.1 GCA_030600655.1 Candidatus Eiseniibacteriota bacterium | reverse complement strand
CGCCGGGGTAGTATCCTAGGTATGAACGCATAGTGACAGCGGGCTAACTTGCGTATGCAGCTGACACCGCAACCACGCCGTCACGCGCCCTGCTGATTGGTTGGAGATCTTTGACGTTTGGATGTAGTGAAGCACGGCGCGTGCCGACGCGCGGTGCAGCTGATACGCGGTCCGTTAGCCCGCCTACTGCGCGGTAACTGAGAGGGGAATCGCATGAGTCGTCCAGTGCTAGTCGTTGTTGTCTCCGCTGTGCTTCTGCTTGCACTGCTGGTGCTCACGGGGTCGAATCATCTCTCAGACCGCGTGTTCGTGCCAACAGAAGTGGTCGTGCTCACAGGCGTTGCTGCCCACGGTGAGATGATCCCCTTGCCAACATACGCCGACGACACGCTGGCAACGGAAGACGAGTGCCAGTGGACAGTGGGGGTCAATACGGTCTACTACCCGAATTCCGGGGCGCTCTTCAAAGGGATCACATGTACAACCGGTGACCCGCACCCTCGGTCCGTGAGCGTTGTTCTCGCTATGCAGATGAGCTCGGATCACTACGGGAGCGCGAACTACATGATCATAGCAACCCGTACGGAGCCGGCCTCGTCAGTCTCGGAGCGAAGTTGGGGTGAGGTGAAGGCGGGATATCGGTAGGTAGGGGTCGGCGGGCTAACTAGCGTATGAACCCGACGAGCTTGGGTGTCACGGCGTCTGCAAGGGGGGCCTCGCTTCGCTCGGCCAGCACACCCCGCGCCACCCTTGACGCTCGCGGGTTATACGCGGTCCGTTAGGCACAGCGCGCCAAGAATGTTGACAACGACCGGAAGCCTCCATAGCCGGAGGGAGGATGCGATGCGAGTGACTGCGGCGCTGATACTGGTTCTCCTGATGCTGCCGGGTTCACCGGCAGCGGGGGAGAGAGATGAACAGGTTCTAGCGTGGGACGATGGGGGGTACGTGAACTGCGGTATGTGTCCCTCACCGATGGATCTGCGCGAGATGGCGGTGATGTTCCAGGCCCCGGAAGGCTTCACATGGCTCCGTGAGATCCAATGCTATGTCTGCAATGACCAGGTGATGAATCCGGTCAACCCAGATCTCCCCACGACGGGGCCGTGCACTCTGGCGGTCTGGCGGCCGGAGGAGGCTGGAGCGCAGCCCCCTCCCGGTTCCAATCCCGTGTACGAGTTCGAGTCAGCAGGGGGTTATCCGGAGGACGCGTGGATCACGTTCATTCTCCCGGAACCCGTTGATCTTAGCGCGGGGTCTGTGTTCCCTGATGGCGTGTTCTTTGTGGGCATGAAGTGGGTAGCCCTTCTGAATCCGGTGCTCGCGGTGGACTGGGATCCGGTGGAGATGGGAAACACGTGGCGGAAGATCCCGAGCGAGTGGGAGCGGTGTACCGAGTACAGCGTTCTCATCCGGGCGGTGGTGTCGGACAATTCGGGGACGCCTGTGGAACTGAGATCCTGGGGACGGATCAAGTCTGAGCATGGTGCGCCGTGAGCGCGCGTGCCTAACTAGCGTATCACCCGCGAGCGTTAGGTGCATGGCCGCTCTAGCTAGACCCGGTTCGCTACCCACATGGAGAGAAGGAGCACTAGGCGTGAGCACACCGAGGATTCACTTCTCTGACTTTTTCGGAATTCCCCCCGAGCTGGTCCACGAGCATGGAGCCTTCAACATCTCTCTGGTCAACGACCTACCGCTGTTCATTGATCCCTTCTTGCTGTTCCACAGCAGCAAGCCTGAGTATGGAGCGCTTCACGATGGCATCATCGACTATGTTCGCTTCCTGAAGGCCATTGCCGCCAGCGGAGCTGTGTCCCGCGGCTCGGTCCATGAGTGGTTCCGCTTCCCTGAAGTGCAGCAGAACTGGCTGGGCTACAGCAAGACAGGCAACAAGGGAAGAGGGCTGGGCAACGACTTCGCATCAGCCCTGATCAGGAATCTGCAACATGTGTTTCGCGACTTCGGAGAAGAGACCATTACTGGTGGGAGTCATCTCGAGAAACTCTGTCTCATCAAGAGCGGAGTCGGGCGGGACATGATGAGTGACTTCGTCACCAATCTCGTTAAGGACTATCTCCTTCAATACACCCAACGCTTCGCCAAGGAGCACTTGCCGAGCACGTGCGTGTCTGACTTCGCGGTCACGCACGTGAGATTCAACTACGATACGACTGCGTGGGAGACGGACACGTTCACCTTGCCTACACACGAAGGGGACTACGTGATTCTCACCCCGAAGGACATCCTCACGAAGGACAGCACGTGGATCAACAGGCCAGACATGCTTGACTCCTTCTACACGGTGGCAGACTCGATTCCGAATGAGCAGCTTCGTCACCGAATCGACACATACCTACGGAGTGCTCTTCCGGCAGAGCCCGAAGCTGATGAAGTCAAGCGGGCGATAGCGAGAGTGATAGAGGAGAATCCAGAATTCCTCGACTACTATATCAGGCGCAAGGAGGAGATGGGTGACCGAGCTGAACTCGCCTGCTGGGAGCAAGTTCAGGAAGTCAACTCCCGCTTCGTCACTCAACTGCGCGGTCTTGCCGCCGAGCTGCGAACCGCGACGGATTTCTACGAGATTGGTTTCAGCACATACGATGAGTGTATGAGGCGAGTGCTCTTCCTCAAGGATGTGATCGAGAACAAGGGGGGGCAGAAGTTCTTCTATGTGAACGATGAGCCAATCCGGCGTGAGCAGGACCTCCACTTGATGTACAGGCTCACATGGTTCGCGCCCGTCTCAGATGTCACTCGTGAGGCCAACGATGGGCGCGGTCCCGTCGATTTCAAAGTGTCGCAGGGCAGCATCGACAAAACACTCGTCGAGTTCAAGCTCGCCCGCAACACTAAGCTCGAAAGGAACCTCAAGAACCAATTAGGTGTCTACCAGAGGGCAAGTGATGCACCTGGGGCCATTTCCGTTATCGTGTACTTCTCTGAGCAGGAGCGTGAGCGCGTAGCGAAGATCCTAGATGGTCTCCAGCTCGCGCAGTCGCCGCACATCATCCTCATCGACGCTTCTGCGGACAACAAACCGTCTGGCTCGAAGGCGTGACAGACGAACGGATTGGAGCGGCCAGCACCTAACATTCTCTAAGCCGTTGCCAGTCCTTTCTTGGAGTATGAGACGCCGCCCCAGGTAGCTGTGATCATGGCTTTAGCCTCGGTTTTGCTTATGGTGTTGCCCGACAGATCGCGGAAGACGTAGTGGGGTCGGGTGGTCTTTGTAGACTCCGCTTGCTTGAGCTCCTTCATGAGGTGATGGATCCTGGGCAGGAGCTTGGCGTTGGCGACGGCACAGACGGCCTGGGTATGGTTGTGTCCGGCTCGGCGTCTCTTGTGATAGAAGGCGGCCATTTCGAGATCCCACTTGTACGCGTTCTCGGCTGCGAGGTAGAGACATCGCTTGTAGCGGTTGCAGCTCATCTTCGACATGGGCATAGACGAGGATGCGTGGTCACCGGTCTTACTGACGGATGGATAGAAGCCGGCGAAGCCCTTGTGCTTGTTGAGGCTCTCGAAGCGGTCGATGTCACCGACACAGGTACGGATGCCTGCAGCAAGGATGTGCCGGATACCCGGTAGCGAGATGAGTGAGTCCGTGGGATCGATCTTCCTGTTGAGCTTCTTGATGTGCAGCTCGAGCAGACCGCGACGTTGCTCCTCTCGTTCGAGCTGATCGAGTTCCCAGTTCAACTCATCCTGCAGGATCCGTTCGTCGAAGGGCATGGAGTCGGCGTCTCTGACGGTTCGGTAGAGTTCCACGGCTTTCTCGCACGCCAGGAAGAGCTTGTCGAGAGTGTCGGGTTCGAGTTCGAGGCGAGAGTGCGGCGAGAGGCGGTAGACACGGAAGCCTCCGGCCTTGAGAACGGCCGCGACAGGGATCCACGCTCTTCCCGGCGAGTCGATGACGAAGTCGACGGGTTCGTCCTGGTTCCGCGTAGCCTCGATCTTCCGGAAGAGCTTGTGGAAGCCCTCGGGCGAGGAAGTGAAGCGGAAGCCTCGTGCGATCTCAAGTCCGGTGTCGCGTTTGAGGATGACGACGTCGTGTGCGCTCTTTCGTCCGAGGTCGATTCCGACGATGAGAGCCATACGCGGTGCTCCTTTCTAGAGAGGTGGGAGAAGGACAGTGACTTCGGTCGAGTTCCTTCGACCTCCGCGGGTTCCGGGTTAGGGTTCAGCCAGTGTCGCGCTTGATACGGGGCGACCAATGGTCCGGTCCCACCAATCCTCTAAATCGGAGCCACCCACAGAGGTGAAGGGGGGCAATGTTACGCCCGTGGCGGCTGCTTCCACAGCTCCACACTAGCGCGTATACGCCCTCCTTCGACCTCTGGAGATAGTAGGCCGAACACCGCGGGGACCAAAGGACCTCTTCCGCTCCACACATGAGTCCGAAAGGCCTGTGAACAGCATACGACTAGCGTATGCAGCCGACGAGCTTGGCCGTCACGCCGACTGCACCGCGGGCTGCCGCCCGCGACGCACCCCCCGCGCCAGCCTTAACGCTCGCAGGT
>JAUVLP010000052.1 GCA_030600655.1 Candidatus Eiseniibacteriota bacterium | reverse complement strand
GACACACTGTGCCCACGCTCATCCATGGCGTAGAGCATCTCCTCATCGAGAGTGGGAAGCATCTTGTCGTGCGACAGCTCTCCCTCGGCGCGCTGAACCTCGGTCTTGAGAGATGAATCCTCGAAGAACCGCATGAGCCTGCGGTGTTTGGGAGCCCCGCGAGAGACCTGGACGAGCTTGACAAGGCCCTCGTAGCGCGTGTCAGGATCGGCGAGGAGCTTCTCCGCGTCGTCCAGAAGCGTACCTATGAGATTGGCCTGCTTCCGTATCAGGTGTTCTACCGGGGATTTGAGCTTGTCGAACATGTGTGTCGAGTGCTCGACCGTGCCGGATATGATAAGGGGTGTTCGCGCCTCGTCTATGAGAACGCTGTCGACCTCATCCACTATCGCGTAGTGGTGTTCCCTCTGGACTCTGTCCTCGAGGCGGACCGCCATGTTGTCTCGCAGGTAGTCGAAGCCAAACTCGTTGTTCGTGCCATAGGTTATGTCGGCCGCGTACTGCTCGCGGCGTTCCTGTGGTGTCATTCCAGTCTGGATGCATCCCACGGAGAGTCCCAGTTTCCCGTAGAGCTGTCCCATCCACTGAGCGTCACGGAGCGCGAGATAGTCGTTCACGGTAACTAGGTGCGCGCCTCTTCCCTCAAGCGCGTTGAGGTAAAGCGGAAGAGTAGCCGCCAACGTCTTGCCCTCGCCCGTTGCCATTTCAGCAATGTGGCCGCGGTGGAGGATGATGGCGCCCATCAGCTGGACGTCAAAGGGGACCATTTCCCAGACGGTCTCGTGACCGACAACTTCCCAGGTGGCGCCGACCATGCGACGGCAAGTCTCCTTGACAACAGCAAAAGCCTCGTGCATGAGGTCGTCCACGGTCTCGCCGTTCTTGAGCCGGGATCTGAACTCGTCCGTCTTGGATCTGAGTTCATCGTCGCTGAGATCACCGAGAGTTCCCTGAATCTCATTGATCAGGGTAACGTCAGGGAGGAGTTTCTTGACCCCGCGTTCTGCTTTTGTGCCGAAGATCTTCGTGACGAGTTTCTGAAACACGCGAATACCCCCTGGCGCCGTGACTTCTCGTACCTCGTAGAGCTAATCGCACAAACTAACAGACTCGACGCGGGCGCGCAAGCCCCTTGGATGTGGTCAGACCGTCTATGACCATACTTGATGATTGCACTATCGAGTGATATTTAGGGGAGATTCGGCGGTATCGCTGAAATAGGCACCGGAGGAGTACGTCGGTGTAGCTGTAAGGCGCACTGTGTAGCGCCCCTGTTGGAGCGGTTCAGACAGAGGTGACTTCCCTTGCGGGCTCTTGCGGCGTGAGGAAGCGGTATCCCAGTGCTCCACGTTTTCCCCTATTGCGCGGCGGCGGTTGCTGAGGATGGTCCGCACCACATTCCCATCCTGATCCAGCACCTCCAGAGTCACCCGCGCGGATTCCGTGAGGAAGTACGACACACGGATCCTTCCCGCACCCGCGACGATCGAGTCAGGTTCAACGGAGAAGCGCTGGATATCGGTTCCTATCCAGAAATATTGCGCGCCCGCCCTCTCAGACACGAATATCTGCCCGAAGCGTCGCCAGAGCGTGATCCCACGGGGCTCGTCCAGCTCCATGTTGCCCTTTCCAGGTTTCCCGACTGAGGTTATGTGATTCAGAGAGCGGTCGAACTTGTGTATGCGACAGCCGTCGCGGTCGGTGGCGTAGACATTGCCGTAGTAGTCTATTGCCAGATAGTCAAACGACGCGGTACCCGGTAGCTTCCGCACGTCGGCATGCGCAAGAAGTCTCCCATTGCGGTCGAAACGGAGAAGGCGTGTACCGTTTCTGTCGGCAACCACGATGGAGTCCTCCGCTCTGCTTGTCCAATTGGCTCGTCGTTCAACTACGGCAAGCCCTACGGGGCGGTCGAGCGATATATCCGGCCATTGGTTCTCATCGACCGTTGTTTCGGGTGATGTGGCTCCGCGGATCTCCCCAAGATATTCGCCGTCTGGAGACATGAGGACGATCCTGTCATTGCCCGTATCTGCTATGTAGAGAGTTCCGGATGAGCCCAGCGCGACCTGCGACGGTTCCGAGAACGCTTCACCGCTATCCCCTGCGAACCGGAACGATTTGACGAAGGTCAGTTTATCGTTCCGGTAGAGGAGGTGAATCACCCGGTCGTTTCCTGTGTCCGCGACGAAGATGTTCCCGTTTTCGTCAGCCGTGATTCCGAGCGGGTTCAGGAACTCTCCGTCACCGTGTCCACAGGTGCCGAACACCTCCACATTATAGAGCGACGTGTTGTATATGATCTCGCATCGTCCCGAGTTCAGTCCGAAGACTGTCAGTTCATCATCATCCTGCTCGGTGGAGGGGTCGTCCTTAGAGCGGAGTTTGACGGCCACGATTCCGGTAGGATTATCGAATCGAGTCCGCATGCCCAGGTAGATGAAGAGCTGGAAGGAGCCGACTTTGTGCATTCCCAGGGAGTGGTTGAACGGAGGGCGTATGAGCGTCGTCGGATTCTCAGTGTTGGAGGTGGGCGAGCTGTCGGGCAACGCTGACACTGCACACCTGGTCGGACTGTGCAGGCAGATAACGAAGAGCGTTATGTACAGTGTCTGAATACCGAGCGTTCGGCATCTCTCGCTCACCCAACGGCGGTGAGTCTCTCGAATCCGGGTTCTCACCACTGCTCTCCCTCGATCAGCGCACGGTCTGCTATCACGCGACGCCCGTCGATACGAATGCGCTTGTGAGCGATGAGCTGGAGTGCCTCGGGATATATCCTGTGTTCCTCCACCAGTATGCGAGCCGCAAGCGTTTCAGGCGTGTCGTCGTCGAGAACGGGAACCACTGCCTGCAGGATTATCGGTCCGGAATCAACACCTGCGTTCACGAAATGTACTGTTGCTCCCGACCATTTGACGCCGCCATCGATTGCCTTCTTCTGCACGTCGAGTCCCGGAAATGCCGGGAGGAGCGACGGATGTATGTTCACAACCCTGTCCGGGAAGGCGTTCAGGAAGTCGTCGTGGAGAATCCTCATGAAACCAGCCAAGACGACAACCTCTACACCGTTGGTGAGGAGGATCTCTGCGTACTGCTTTTCGATCTCCGGCTCGAGCTTGGTCCGGAATTTGCCGGGAGGCACGTAGACAGCCGGTACTGCAGCGGTCCTGGCACGGTTGAGTGCGCGGGCATCCTCCACATCGCTGACAACGACTACGACCTCAACATCTATCTTTCCTGCGAGCGATTGGTCGAGGATGGCCTGGAGATTTGAGCCGTTGCCCGATGCAAGCACTCCTACCTTGAGTTTCTTCAATGCGCTTCCTTCCGTTTCGGGAGATCCTGTCATCCCGTCGGCAGCGACTTGGTGCGACTCACAGCTTGACGTGCCGCTCTCGGGAGAATAGGTTTGTTTGGGTCGTTAAGTCAAGGATGAGACACAGGAGGGGCTGTCGGGGCCGGTCCAGCGCATCAGAGAGACGGTCTCGGCACAGCGCGGGAACACACCGGAGTCCATGAACAACGTGAAACCATGCCGGACCGTTCTTTCGAACGGTCTTTCCGTCATCAGCACGACTAGAATCCACTCACCTCTTGCAGCATCCACGCTCTTCTACCGTGCTGGATCACTGCACGAACCGGAGGGAAAGACGGGGTTGGCACACCTCATGGAGCACATGATGTTCCGCGGGACATCGCGCTTTCCCCATGGTGCGATAGATGAGGTGACGGCGCGATTCGGAGGATGGAACAACGCAGTTACCACAACAGACTACACTGCCTACTACTTCGTTATTCCGGAGCCCGCTTGGCGGACTCCGCTGGAGATGGAGGCAGATCGAATGGCCAACTGTCCCCTTGGAGGTGAATCGTTTGAGACGGAGCGCCGTGTGGCTCTTGAGGAACGCAGAATGGCCACCGATGATCCCGAGTGTGCCCTGGATGAGATCGTAGACGATCTGGCATACTCGGTTCATCCATATCGGAATCCGGTGATTGGAAGACGTGAGAGCATCAAGGCTCTCGTAGTGGATGACCTGAGGTCGTTTCACGATGAGCTCTACGTCCCGTCCAATGCGGCTCTCGTGGTTGCGGGACCACGGACGCACAATGAGGTGGTCGAAGCAGCGGAGGAACTCTTCGGTGGAATCCCCGCACATGCGGCAAGATTGCCGGTGGCCCGGGTGGAGCCTGAACAGTTCGAGGAACGTTGTGCACGAGTTGCGACCGACCACTCTACGCCTCGTCTCACTCTGGCATACCACGTTCCGGCAGCGGAGCATGCGGACAGTGCCGCACTCGAGCTCCTCGTGACAGTGCTTGCCGCCGGGCGGAGTTCGGTTCTCTACCGGCGGCTCGTGCGAGACCTCAAAGTGGCTACCGAAGTCTCGGCAACGCGACTGCTGCAGAAGGACCCGGGGCTCTTCTGGATAGCGGCCTCCCTCCATCCCGGCGCAGATCTCGAAGAGGCTGAAAGCGCTCTCCTGGATCTGCTGCGTGAGCTCGCTGAAACAGGCATCTCGGAGCAGCAGGTGAACACGGCGAGAAGGCTGGTTGCAGCCGACACTATGCTGGCTCGAGAGACCGTGCTTGGGGCGACCTCCACTCTTGGTTTATGGGAAAGCATCGGTTCGCTCGAGTATGGTGACTGGTTTGAGAAGTCGCTGTTGGAGAAGGACGGTGATGCGCTGACAGATGTGCTTACTCGCTATCTACGTCCTGAGAGGAGGACGAGCGGATGGCTCGTGACCCCGGAATAGCCCGGAGGGTTCTTGATAATGGGCTTGTGATTCTTGCGTCGGAACAACGGAAAGAGCCGCTTTTCACTGCTACGCTATCAATCGAGGCCGGCTCTCGGTACGAACGTGATGAACTCGCCGGAGTCGCGGCATTGACAGCGAGTGCGCTGGTCGAGGGCACAGCCGGCCGGACAGCGGATGAGATCGCGGAAGCGATCGACGCCATCGGCGCCACGCTCGACGTGGTACCCAGCTACGAAAGCGTGGTTCTCTCCATCACCGGGCTCTCCCGCTACATAACCGACGCCCTCGAAATCATGTATGAGATCGTATCGGAGCCGCTCTTCGACCCGGTGGAGATCGAGGATTCACGCAGGGCGCTCCTTTCAGAGATCGCTGAGGACATCGATGATCCGTATCAAGTTGCCCAGCGGGAGTTGTTTGCCAGGGTATTTGCCGGGCATTCACGGAGCCGTCCGACGAACGGTACCCGGGAGAGCGTAGCGCAACTCACGCGCAGCGAGATTGTCGGCCATTTCTCTTGCAGGTACACACCCGGAAACTCGGTACTGTCGATCGCCGGGGACCTTGATCCGGAAGGAGCGCTTGCGTTGGCAGAACACTGCTTCGAGCGCTGGAGAGGTAGCAAAGCCGGGCATGTGGAATCGGCGCTCCCGAATCCGCCGGCGGCATCACGGAGTGACATCCGGATGCGACGCGAGCAGGTGCACATAGCACTCGGCCATCTGGGAATAACGCGACGGGACCCCGATTTCTATGCTTTGAGAGTTCTGGACGTGATCTTGGGTGATGGCGCCGGTTTTACGTCGCGACTTGCCGTTCGTCTGAGAGAGGAGAAAGGGCTGTCGTACGTCATCGAGAGCGATATGATCGGGTCTGCGGGCCTCGATCCAGGCTTGTTCTGGGTGTACACGGCGACACTGCCATCGCAGGCCGAGCAGGCCATACAGTGCATACGATCCGAACTCGAGAGGGCACGGAACGAAGAACCCACCGAGCAGGAACAGCAGTCTTCCATCGCGTTCCTTCTGGGACAGCATCTGGCGGACCGCGAGACGACAGAGGGGATCTCCGGGCGGGCGATTTCGATTGAGCGATATTCGCTGGGTCTTGATTACGATGAAAGGTACCCCGACATCATTGGCTCCATTACCTCGGAGCAGGTGCTCAAGGCAGCGCGGCGGGTTCTCCAGCCCGACCTGCTCTCGATAGTTCTTGCAGGTTCCGGGTCCGACTCTCCCGCGTAGGGTCTCCGTGAGAAATAGAAGTACATGTTGCGGCCACTGCCTACGGACCTTACCAGCGTTCTCTTCTTCCCCACATCCACAACCACGGCTCCGTCAAGGTCGGTTCGAAAGACCTCCTGCACGGTGCTGCCCAGTCTGGCGATCGTACGCGGGCATGGGTGACCGTAGCGGTTGTTTCGTCCTACTGAGACCACGGCGATCTCCGCAGAAGAGGCCTGCAGAAAGTCGACAGTGCTGGATGTTGATGAGCCATGGTGCGCCACCTTGAGTATGTCTGTCTTGATCGGCAGACTGCTCGCATGAAGCATGCGCTCTGCCGGTGCTTCTATGTCACCCGTTAACAACACGTTGAGTCCATCCAGTCGCGCCGAGAGCACAATCGAGCGATCGTTTTCATTTGAGGTGTGGGACGCCCACAAATCGGAGGGTGCAAGGCAGACGAGCGCGCAATCGGAACCAAGGCGCAGACTGTCTCCCGGGGCCAGAGTGACGACACGAGTGCCGGCAGCATCCGCCTGCTCAAGCAGCCAGGGAACCCGCTCGGCTTTGATGAAGTCCGCCGTTACGACCAGCCTGTCTACTCTGACCGAGGAGAGAACGGCGGCGGCCCCCCCGTAGTGATCTGCATGGGCATGTGTGATCACGAGAGCATCGAGCGAGCGGATCCCCCTGCTTCTAAGATACGGCACTATGACATCCCGTCCCGAATCGGGCCCGTTCCAGCCGAGCGCTGCCGGGCCCGCGTCGACGAGTACCCGGCGGCCGAACGGAACCTCGATAAGTGCACAATCTCCTTGTCCCACGTCGAAGAAGATCACGCGTGTGTGTGTGCGTCCAGGTCCTGTGAGTAGCGTGACGAGACCAATGAGCACCGTTGCTGCGGTGACCGCTCGCAGGCAGAGCACGGTCTTGCGTCGGCGAGCGCGCAAGCTCACGGCTGATGCGATCACCGTCAATGCCAGCGGCGTTGCCAATGATGTGGGCAGCGTTACGGAAGCGGCCGGCACTTCGCCCACCAGGCGGACCACAACGATCAGTGCCCTAAGCGTGGCCCAGGTCGCAGCGGCAAGGACGTGGGCGGCCTCGGGAGCCACCGGGTCGATAGCCAGCATGGCGAGACCGGAGGCCACTGACGCTCCAGCCAGCGGCACGACAATGAGATTGGCGAGCGGCGCCACCAATGATACGTCTCCGCCTGAGCTGACGATGATCGGAACGACGCCCATCTGAGCGGAAATGCTGAGCGCGAAGGCCCCCAGAAGGAACTCGAGAGCCCCTGAGCAGGATCGCACGCACGACCTATCCGTGTTGCATCGTAGAGCGCACTTCATGATCTTCAGAATCGGCTGTCGCATGAAGATGATTCCCAGCACCGCTGCGAACGAAAGCCTGAAGCCCAGGTCGAACGCGGCACCGGGTCTGGAGAGAAGCAGTGTGATGGCCGCGAGTCCGACAGCATTGAGGGGGTTCGGCCGTCTCTGGATTGACCATGTTGCGATGAAGACGGTTGCCATCAGTGCTGCCCGAACAACCGATGGGCGGCTCCCGACCGCCATCACGAAAGCAAAGAGAAGCGGGATGGTCGCCAGTCGAGCGGCCCTTGGTGGAACTCGCAGCGTCCTCAGAAGCGCAAACGCTATGAGGAGGATGAAGCCGGTGTGGAGCCCGGATACAGCGAGCACATGTACTGTTCCGGACGCTCTGAAGGACTCGACAATGTCGACGCTGAGGCGATCGGTACGTCCAAGCAAGAGTCCCCTTAAGAGAGCTGCGGGTTCCTGACACAGGTGTCTCCGAATCGTGCGTTCTATCGCAGATGAAAGATCCTCGATTCCGGTGGGTCGCGTCAGGAGCTCGACGGAGTGTGGTCGCATGACCCTGTGGATGCGCTTTTCGTGCAGGTAAGAGGAAAAATCAAACGCTCCAGGGTTACGTCTGCCTGTCGGTATCTCAGCAGTTCCGACCATGAGCGCCACATCTCCCCTCCTGAGGACTGGCGCCCCCTTGGGCAGAGTGACCCAGATGAGACCTGATGCGGAACGGGACTCAATACCCCCGATCCCAAACTGCCGTACGGCAACCACTGCGCGTGGACGGCCCTGGTCACGGTAGCGTACTTCACGCACGCGGGTTTCGGCATGCATCTCCGTCTGTGTGGGCAGTAGCGAGATATCGTCTGGAGCGACGAGGGAATGAATTGAGCTGTGGAGGGCGGTGCCGGTCAGGGCAAAGGAAAGAAGCAGCATGCAATCTACGGCAAGCACCGACCTGAGGCCTCCAGTTTTCCAACGTCGTCGACCTGGAGCAAGTCCGTCGATGTCCCCAATCCGACGAGCAGCGTCAACTGCGTTGACGCTCTTCTGTCTCCGAACAGACAGGGCAGCAATGGCGGTTGCCGGTGCTGCGAGGAGGGCGGCCAGCGCCACCACAGCAGGCAGGTACTCTGGAGAGAGCGCGTGGCCGGCGGTTATGCCTGCGAACAGAGCACATGCGACCACAAGAGCCGGGGCTCGGCCGAGTCCTGTGTCAGGAAGATCCGGGTGTTTCATTCTGCGTCACGCGCGAGGGGTTGGGATGGTGTGTGTGTCGTGGTGCGTGTGGTAGAATGAGCATCTTGTGTGCCCGAGTGCTCCTACCGCCCGAGCTTTCTGGCAACGACGACGGTCATATCGTCTACCAGAGACCCTGGATCTGCAAAGGAGTCGGCCTCGGTGATGAGCATGGAGGCGAGCGCTCGAGCTGTGCTGTTCGACGCGCGTTGAGCTATCTCCACGATGCGTCCCTCTCCAAATTCCTCGCCGTTGCCGTAGGCTTCGGAGAGTCCGTCGGAGTAGATGATGAGGGTGTCCCCGGGAAGCATCCTCACCCGGCCCTCCTTGTAGTTGTGCCCCGGGAACATGCCGAGCACGGTACCTCCATCGGAGAGTCGTTCCAAGGTCCCGTCAGCGCGGATCAGGACAGGTGGGTTATGGCCTGCGTTCACGTATGTGAGCGAGCCGGCTGGATCGAAGACTCCATAGAAAAGAGTGGCGAAATTCTCGGGAGCGGTGGTTCTGCAGAACAGATCGTTCGCCCGTTCCATTATCGTTGCTATCGAGTAGAGGTTTTCGACGTTGGATCTGAGTGTCGCTTGCAGGGAGGCTGCGAGGAGTGCCGCAGGCACCCCCTTGCCGGATACGTCCGCGACCGCCACGCCGAGGTGATGGTGCGGGAGCTCAATGTAGTCGAAATAGTCGCCGCTCAGGGTCGTGCCTGGGAGGTTCATTCCTGCTATGTCGAATCCGGTGATCGCCGGATCGCTGCGTGGGAGGAGGCGCTCCTGAAAAGTGCGCGCCAGTGCGATTTCCCGGTGGAGGGCTCTGCTGCGGCTCTGCTCATCGCGGGCCTTCAACGCTTCCTGATGACTCCTGGCGTTGGTGATACCGACGCTTGCTATGTCGGCCAGCACACGCAGGAGTTTTCTGTCGCGCTCGTTGAAGCTATCCAGCCGGGTGCTCTGAACATCGAAAACCCCTATGACACGGTCCTCGAATTTCATTGGGACGACCAGCTCGGAGCGGGCGCCCCGGATGCCCGCGAGGTAGCGCTTCTCCTTGCTCACGTCAGCCACGATGAGGGACTGACCTGTCTCAGCAACTCGGCCGGTGAGTCCCTTGCCGACAGCGAGTTCTACATCCTGGGCTATGCTCTCCGGGTATCCGTAACGTGCGGCGATCGTGAGAAGCGTGCCCTCCTTGTCGATGAGAAGAATCGTGCAGTACTCAAACCCGAGCATCTGGTTTGTGAGATAGAGCAGGCGATCGAGGACCGAATCCAGATCGAGCGTGGATGCAAGCGTTTTCAGGGCTTCAGTCAGAGCAGAGAGCTCAAGGCGGAGCTCGGAATCGCTTCCAGAAACGGGCTTCAGGGGCAAGGCGTGGCCCTCCATGGCTACTTGACAAGTGTAGCATCGCTGTGTTATGCTCGTAGTTGAGTCAGGAGAATACCAAATCTTCGGCAATGGTGCATCGCGCACCACAAGGAGAGCCAGACACATTTACTGCTAAGGAGTTCAACTTGAGTCCGACATCAAAACTACTGGGGATAGCCATCCCCGTGCTGATCTCCAGTATGTTCTGCCTCTCAGTTCCCTTCATTATCATCGTGGCTGATATCGCTCTTCTTACGGGTGCTATGGTTGCCTGGATGGCTGGCCGACTTGCCGGACTGACCGTTCCCCAAGAGCTCTTCGGTGAGGTCGAAGATACCGACCCTGATCCTATCTAGGAACGTCCCCCTCGGAGGACATCCGACGGGGACGCGGTTCGCATCCTCAGGATTCCCATCTGTTCAGATCGGCGCCGCGGTCATTGCCTAGTCGTCATCCCTGTCGATGATGAGATTTGTGACGGTGCCCGTGACCCCGTCGATCGTCCGAAGCCGGTTCAGGGTGAGATCCAGAAGCTCGTCGAAGCTATCCGACTCAACGAGAGCAATGATGTCCTGGTCGCCGCTCGTGAGGTCGGCAGATTTGACTTCCTGGCGAGCGAGAAGAGCATCGCGAACTGCTTTCTCCTTGCCCGCCTCAGCGTTGATCTTCACATATGCTCTTGCCACGCGTCGAACCTCCTTAGAGCCTTTCATGAGATGCGTGTCACTACCTCAAGACTGCATTCAGGGGACGATGATATCGACGTCTCGATTGCACTCACCTTCAGGATGCCGCAAAACGGTTGTCGTGTCAACATCGGTCGCGGTGAAACACCGTGAAGGCCCCCTCGAGGATGTCTGCGAGGACGATTCGGTCGACAGAGGCCGGGAGCTTCGCATCCAGCGAGTCGATCGTACTGAGGGCTTCACTATGGTCGACACTGCACATCTTGTTCAGTATCGGTCGCAGTCGAGCTCCAGCCGGCATGCCCTTCATTCCTCCCACAGGGGACGCTACGATATTGGCCACCAGTGCTGGGGTGACTGTTCGCTCGGATGATATCTTTAGCATGAGCTCGGGGCGATGAACGGCCGGTGCGGAGACCGGTGAGCCCAAGGCATCGAGGCCCGCCATGGGCACGAGGATTGTCGTGCCCGAGGGAACAACTGGTTCGTGGTTCGCGGGAGCCTTGAGTGGGCGCTGCCTGGCGCCGTCGGCTTCTATGAGTGTAACATCGGCTATGGCTGACGCAATGATCCGCCCTAGGAGTTCGGGAGGTGGTCCTGCGTACTTGTTTCTGTCCACCGGTTGAACGAGCAAGGTCGCGCCGTTTCTCCTGAGGTGAGACTCAAGCTCCGGGAAGATGTCCCGTTCAGCAGGGGCACCGTCCATGGTCAGGGTGGGAAGCACAGAGGTCAACCGTTCGCCCACCAGCGTCGTGGTAGTGGCTAACACGCTCATGCCCGACCTCCGGAGCTCCTCAGCGAGGCAGAGTATCGCACTCGTCTTGCCGCCTCCGCCTGTGAATGCTACGACATCACCAACGGCGATGCCCAATGCACCTGCCAGCGTGGGTGTGGACCTTGAGGTCACTGTGCCTCTTCCCAGAAGATGACTCTGTTCTTACCCTGCTTCTTTGCTTCATAGAGACAGATGCGATCGGCCCTGTCCATGAGTTCGCTCTTCGATCTTGCGTCAGTCGGAAAGAGAGCGCCGCCGACGCTCACGGTCACGCGTCCGATCCTGGCGCACGCGGCATCGGTGGAACCGGCAACGAAGGAGTGCCGTGCCACGTTTCCTCTTATTCGTTCTGCAACTATCACGGCGCTCTCGCGAGTGACTCCGGGAAGAATAACTGCGAATTCCTCTCCCCCATAGCGTGCCACAATGTCGACTTGGCGTGCGCTTTCCATGAGTACGTGCCCCACCTGACGCAGCACACTGTCCCCGGCCGCATGACCGCACGTGTCGTTCACAAGCTTGAAATCATCGAGATCAATTATGAGAAGTGCCATCGCGTCGCCGCTGCGCTTGCTCCGCTCCATCTCGCGATCCAACTGCTCATCGAAGTAGCGGCGGTTGTGGATCTGTGTTGTCTGGTCCATGAAAATGAGTTCGTCTACCTCAAGTCTGCGCTTGATCAGTCCTCCTGCAAACTCCCCCACAAACTCAACGAGGGCCGCATCATCATCTGAAAAGGCGTCAGGTTCACGGCTCCACACCTCCAACGTTCCGTAGACATACGCCTCTGCTGTCAGTGGAGCCACGATGATGGATCCGTAGGCTCCTTTCGGAACCGTTCGCGAAAAGCGTGCGTCCGTTGACAGATCGGCTACAACAAGAAGTCGTGCAGAGTCTTCGACATCCTGTTTGAGGTGTTTCGGACAGAACTGCTCCTCCTCCGCCCACTGAGCAATCCCTTCAAGTTCGCTGAGCGTGTTCGCCTGTGAATTCAG
The DNA here is from genome assembly GCA_030600655.1 of Candidatus Eiseniibacteriota bacterium. Taxonomy (GTDB): domain Bacteria; phylum Joyebacterota; class Joyebacteria; order Joyebacterales; family Joyebacteraceae; genus Joyebacterum. Next base: position 3,409 of record JAUVLP010000052.1, on the reverse strand, counting down.
AAGACTGTCTGAGAGGAAGAGGGCGATGCGGTCGTACCCGATCGTCTCTCTGAGGAGTTCGTACAGGTAACTGAAGGGCCCGGCCAGGTCTATGCGTCTGCTCGAGGCAGCAACTACATCAAGGATTGCTCTGGGAACCGAGAGGTTGAAGGGTCTACGGAGTTCTGTTCTGTCCGGAGCTTCGAGATGTTCGTCGGCCGGTCTGTGATCGGCCATGCTGATAGGGGGCGCAGGAGCCGTTGTGCCGGTCTGCCTTTCTGCGCTTGTGATCAGTGAGAAGGTGTCCAGGGTGGTGAGGTCACGGTACTTGAGGTGGGTGCGCCCATTCCTCTGGACTTGTTCGATGCGTCGCATGTACCCGAGTTCGCAGAGGTGTTCCAACAGGTTGATCGTGCAGCTCTCGAGCTCTTCATGAGATCGACAATGGGTCAGGGCGTGATAGAACTCGAGCCCCCGTGCATCCAGACGACTCAGGGGTACAAGGTCACGGATAAACTGAGTGTGGGAAAGCTGCTTTCGTCTGGCGATCATGATAGAAACAATCATAGCTGATAGTCAAGAATGAGTCAATCACAGTTACATGGACGAGCAGGAACAGCAGATTCCCCGGGCTGCGCGGCAGCCGAATGTTGCATATGGAGCTCGGCGGATTGGCACCGTGCTTGCACAAGAAAAAGTGCGGTTCTGAATGGAGCGTTCGATGATTTCGCTTGCATGCCTGTGGCCTCATCGGTATTCTCTCGCATCATGAAACGACTACTTTGGGTACTAAGCATATGCACGCTTGTCGCCGCGGCCGGTTGTTCGTCGATCGGCGGTGGAGGCGAGCTCGCCGGAGGGCCGGTCTCTTCAGATTCGGGCAGAGAGCAGGCTTGGGCCGATTCTCTTGCAGAAGCTGACGGCCTCTATCGGTTGGCGCTGGCTCGTTATGTTGTGGACGACTGGCAGAGCGCCGGGGAGTTGCTGGACAACGTCGTTACGAAGCTTGACGCTTTTGACCCTGACCGCGAATCCGACCTGGAGTCATCGTGCGCTTCACTGAAGTCACGAGCCGAGTACTTCCTTGGCGTGGTAGTCGGTAATGGGTATGAGCGAAGCCATGTCGTAGCTCTGCCCCGTGAGCCCACTGCAGCTATCTCCATCGTTGAGGTCCCCGTTCACGTCGAAACGGCGAGTGAACCCGAATGCAGCGAACCCGAACGCAGCGAGCCTGTTGTCTCCGTTGTAGTCAACAGTCGCGTCCAGAAGTGGCTCGACTATTTCCAGGGTCGCGGGCACTCGGTCATGCAGAAGTGGCTGGATCGTAGGTCCAGATACCAGCCGATGGTGGAGGAGATTTTCAAGGAGGCAGGTCTTCCGAAGGATCTGTTCTACTTGGCTTTGATCGAGAGCGGTCTCAATCCTCGCGCCTACTCCAGAGCTCATGCGGCCGGTATGTGGCAGTTCATCTCAAGCCGGGCGCGCATGAACGGATTGAAAGTTGACTGGTGGGTTGATGAAAGGCGGGACCCTGAGAAGGCGACCAGGGCTGCGGCAGCCTATCTTGCAGAGCTCCATGGCATGTTCGGCTCTTGGGAACTTGCGCTCGCCGGATACAATTCCGGGGAAGGTCGAGTAGCGAAGGCGCAGCGCAGAAGACCATCATGTCCTGACTACTGGTGCCTCGATCTGCCTTCGGAGACCGAGAACTTCGTTCCCAAGTTTATGGCGGCCGTCCTGATAGGAAACGACCCCGAGGGCTACGGCTTTACAAGCAACTCAAGCAATGCGGCGCTTGAATACGACTCCATGGAGGTGACTGAGGCGACTGACCTGAGTTTCATTGCGGCATCGGCCGGTACCTCAGTGGAACGTATCCGGGAGCTCAACCCTGCACTCCGAAGGTGGTGTACACCGCCTTCGGCAGGTTCAACAACCGTAAGGGTCCCGGTGGGAACCGTTGAGGACTGTGTCAGTGCTATAGCCAATGTGCCGGAAAGCGAACGCATTACGTGGCAGCGCCACCGCGTCACTCGAGGTGAGACCCTCTCCGAGATAGCGAACGGATATGGGACGAGCATAAGCGCGATCGTCTCAATCAATGACATCAGGAGTGCGCACCGGATCTACCCCGGTGACTATCTTATCATTCCGATTGGTCCGGAGGGAGGCGCACGCTCCGCTCACTACTCATCCAGTGAAGACAACTTCACCCATTACATGGTGAGACGCGGCGACACGATCTCCTCCATAGCGCGCCGCCATGGCAAGAGCACCAAGGCGATTCTGAGGTCCAATGGTCTGGGCTGGAATTCGAGAATATATCCAGGTGACAGGATCCGAATCCCGATGTAGATGAGTGTAGTGAGCGCCACAGCGAAGACATAAAAGTAGAGGCTCCCAAGGTGATCACCCTTGGGAGCCTTTGCTTTTCAGAAAGCTGCAGTGTTGCTGCTATTGAGTGATCCTGCGGGCGCGAGCCTTCGCTCCAACGATGGCGGTCCGACCCTCAGTGATATTCGGGATATCGGATACGATCGCCTCAATCATGACATCATGAGATTCCACGATCTCCCAGACTGGATCCGTCGTATCTACGCGCGCGTAGCGCCATGATTTGCAGTCCACCGCATCTGCTGTCATATCGATCCCGAGCCACGGGTTGTGGCGGGTGTCCCACTCCATCCCGACAAAGAACTCCTTGTTGGGGAACTGCGAGTTATTGGAGATATCAACCGCGTTGGGCAAGAGCTTCTGAAGCCACTCCATCTCCGGGTACTGGGAACCGGTGTTCGCTCCGTCATTCGCTTCAACGCCGGGCATTGTGCCGGCGGGTCGCCAGACCCAGACAGTGAATGGCTCGGTTGTCGGTGTCTCGGGTGGGTTGCCTGAGTTGTCTCCATCGTTGCCTATGAAGAACCTGACTCCGATCACGTAGTTGGCCCAGGGTGGAGCCTGGAACTTCGTGGCCATCTTTGTGCCTACCGCTTCCTTGACATAGTCATCGAAGGAGATCGGTGTCTCGATTTCAAGCCATGTCAGGGTGGTATCCTTGCCGTCAGCGCTCCAGAGGATGTCTATCGGTACTGCCGCCACATTGCCGGCTGCATCGAATGCTTCAACCGCATAGGTAATGAGCGACTCGGGAGCATCGCTTGTGAGCGGAGGGGTGCTCAGCGTGACCCAGAACCGCATTCCATCCGGTTCACCCGGCTCCCCGGGGAATATGTCCGTCGAGTCAGGCAAGTACTCCTGCACGCCGTGGCGAACGTGCGCTCCGGCTGCGAGTGTGTCGGTCGTGGCGACGACACGAACTCTTGGGACGCCGGACAGCCAGTAAAGCTCGACTTCGTCGAACTCGGCCTGGTCTATTGTCTCGAACGTAAGTGGCGGCGCTACCGTATCAAGCAGGATTTCGATCTCGATAGGT
>JAUVLP010000063.1 GCA_030600655.1 Candidatus Eiseniibacteriota bacterium | reverse complement strand
GAAGAGCGCGAAGTTTGATGAGACGGTGGCGGTTGCTTTCCGACTGGGGCTTGATGTGAGGCGTTCCGACCAGCAGATCAGAGGGACGGTCGTGTTGCCTCATGGGACGGGACGGACGATCCGGATTCTGGTGTTGGCAGCAGGCGAAAAGATCAAGGAGGCGGAGGAGGCGGGCGCCGATTTCGTCGGGGGAGCCGAATACGTCGAGAAGATCCAGGGAGGTTGGCTGGACGTTGACACGATCATAGCCACTCCGGACATGATGAAGGACGTCGGCAAGCTGGGCAGGATTCTGGGTCCCCGAGGCCTCATGCCTAATCCGAAGACCGGGACGGTTACGCCGGATGTCACAAAGGCTGTCAGTGATGCGAAGGCCGGCAAGATCGAATACAGAACCGACAAGACGGGTAATGTTCACGCAGGGATCGGCAAGGTGTCTTTCGATGAATCGCAGTTGAGAGAGAATCTGATAGAGCTGACACGCGAGATAGTCCGCGCGAAACCGGCGGGGGCCAAGGGGACGTATATCAAGAACGTAACCATCAGCACAACGATGGGCCCTGGTATCGACATCAGCGCGGCTTCGCTCATGGATGCAATGAAGTAGCTGGACACCCAGAGAGGCATCGGACAATGCAGAGATCAAAGAAAGAAAGCATAGTCGAGGAGCTGACTGAGCAGCTCAACGGTATCGGTGTCGTCATTCTGAGTGACTTCACCGGGATGGATGTGGAGACGGCGAGCGAGTTGCGGAACCGTCTCAGGGAGTCTTCCTCTCAGTACCGTGTTGTTAAGAATACGCTCGCCAGACGTGTGTTCGAAGGGGTTGGATTGGGGAGTCTGGTCGAGCACATGACCGGACCCAATGGTCTGGTTCTATCGGAGAGCGATCCGGTAGCACCGGCGAAGATTCTGGTTGAATTCGAGAAGAGGAAGAAGACGCCGACGATCAAGGTCGGTTGGGTGGACTCCGCGATCATGACTGCGGCCGATATCCGCAAACTGGCGACTCTGCCTTCGCGTGAGGTACTTCTGGCACAGATCGCGGGTGGATTCCAGGCGCCGGTCGCCGGTATGGCACGGCTTCTTACGGAGCTTTTGAGGAAGTTCGTCGCTACTCTCGACGCAGTGGCGAAGGAGAAGGCGGCCGCCTAGGGGCTATCTGCCTCCAAGGCAATCCGCCGCTTTCCGACCAGTCGAGAAAGCCGAGCGGTTCCGGTTTCGACTGATTGACGATAGCAGGACTGTAGCAGGCCGTTTGAGAGCAATCGGGCAAACACACTGAAGACGTTGTTGGAGGTTGATGATGGCAGAAGAAACCAAAGACGCAGTCGAGACCGCTGAGGCGGTTGTCGAGGAGACAAAGGCCCCGCTGAGCGAGGGTGCGCAGAAGGTCATCGATATGGTTGGTAAGATGACTGTGCTCGAGATGGCTGAGCTTGTGAAGGCTATGGAAGACAAGTTTGGCGTGTCGGCAGCGGCTCCTGTCGCGATGGCGGCAGCTCCCGCGGCCGGCGGCGACGCTGCTGAGGAGAAAACCGAATTCGACGTCATTCTGGTCGAGACCGGTGAGAAGAAGTTCCAGGTCGTGAAGGTGATCCGTCAGATGACCGACCTTGGTCTCAAGGAGGCCAAGGAGCTGGTCGACAACCCAGGTCAGGCGGTCCGGAAGGAAGTCACGAAGGACGAGGCTGACGAAATGAAAAAGAAGCTCGAAGAGGCAGGCGCCAAGGTCGAGCTGAAGTAGCTTTTCAGTCCGCCTCTCGAGGATCAGAGGGGACAGTCTTTTCTCCAGCCCGGCAGGTCGGGTCTGAAGCCGGATCTGCCGCGGCTGGAATCAAGCAGGATGCGATTGCAAGCGATGATGGAGGGTGACGATCAGTGAGCGGACCCCAGAGAATAACGAGAAGGACCTTCTCCAAGTTTCCGTCTGAGCGAGAGCTTCCGATGCCGAACCTGTTGGACGTCCAGTTGGCGTCCTACAAGGGGTGTCTTGGGAGTGGTCGTTCAGATGGGAGTGAGGGATCTGGACTGGATGACGTTTTCAACAAGTTCTTCCCAGTGGAGGGGCATCAGGGGATCTACACCCTCGAGTACAAGGGTTACCGGTTAGGACAGCCCAAGCACTCTATCGATGAGTGCCGCGAGCGGAATCTCACTTTCGAGGCTCCTCTCAAAGCGACGCTGAGACTGGTGCGGTGGGCGCCGGCGGTGGAGGGCCGCAGAAAGCGTATGCTGGAGGCGGAGGAGGCCCAGATATACCTCGGGGACATTCCTCTCATCACAGATCGGGGCACGTTCCTCGTGAATGGCGCGGAGCGCGTCATTGTGAGTCAGCTCCACAGATCGCCCGGCGTCTTCTTCCAGGACAAGATCCATCCGAACGGGACGAGGCTCTTCTTTGCCAAGATCATCCCGTACCGTGGCACCTGGGTCGAGGTCAGGATGGGCATCAAGGATGAAATGTTCATCCGCACCGACCGAAGACACCAGTTCCGAATGACGACTTTCCTGAGGGCACTTGGCTACTCGAAGGATGAGGATATACGCGCCCTGTTCTATCAGACAGAGGAGGTCGAACTCCCGGTTGGTAGGCCGACAAGGGCGATGAAGCCGTGTGGTCGCCTGGCAGCGGAGGAAATCGTCGACAAGGAGACTGGTGAGGTCATAGTGCTTCGGGGCGAGGAACTTGCGCCGAAACATCTCAAGCATCTCAAAGATATGGATGTGACCTCGGTCCTGGTTCTTGTCACCAAGACCGCTCGCATTCTTGTGAAGAAGGATGATGAGCGAGATGAGAAACTAGCCGGGCACATCGTGGCCAGGACGTACAAGAATTCGGCGACGCGTGAGACCATCGTCACGAACGATGAGAAGCTCACGATGACGGTGATTCAGCTCCTGAGGAAGGCCGGCATTCGTGAGGTCGAGCTGGTCGTCGCTGACTCGACTGATATCAGGATCTTGGAATCAACGCTGTCTCGCGACAAGACGCACTCCGAAGAAGAGGCTCTTCAAGAGATATACAAGACCATGAAGGGTGGGAATCTTCCGAGTATTGAGGCGGGGCGCGAACTGGTCAACAGGATGTTCTTTGACCCCAACCGGTACGATCTCTAAGATGTGGGGCGCTATAAGATCAACCGTCAGCTCAGCATTCCTGATGACGTGATTCCGCTCGACACCTCGTGCCTCACGCGTCTCGATTTCATCGAGACTATCCGCGCGGTGCTTGAGGTAGTCAAGGGCAAGCGTGACACAGACGATATCGATCACCTGGGTAACCGGCGTGTGCGCTCTGTAGGCGAGCTTCTTGAGAACCAGCTCTCCGCGGGGCTGTCTCGGATGGTGAGGGTGATCAAGGACAGAATGTCGACCGGAGACAGCAATGAGTTTGATCTTGCGACGCTCGTGAATTCCCGACCGATATCGGCGGTGGTGCGGGCGTTCTTCGGCTCGAACCAGCTCTCACAGTTCATGGAGCAGACCAATCCGCTGGCCGAGCTCACACACAAGAGAAGGCTCTCTGCGCTGGGCCCGGGCGGCCTCACGCGTGAGCGTGCGGGCTTCGAAGTGCGCGATGTTCACTACAGTCATTACGGGCGTATGTGTCCAATCGAGACGCCGGAAGGCCCGAACATCGGGCTCATCAGCTCGCTCTCGACGTATGGCAGGATCAATGAATTCGGGTTCATCGAGACGCCCTACTACAAGGTAAAGAAGGGTGTTGTGACGAACGAGGTCAAGTATCTCACGGCCTCCGAAGAAGACAAGTACATCATCTCGCAGGCGGGCGAGCAGCTGGATGCCGACGGCAGGATCTCGGACAAGTCTCTGCTGGCGCGGCACATGGACGACTTCCCGACGGTAACGCGGGAGGAGATACAGTTCATGGATGTCTCTCCGAAGCAGCTCGTGTCAGCCGCAGCGGCGCTGATTCCGTTCCTCGAGCACGATGATGCCAACCGGGCGCTCATGGGGTCCAATATGCAGCGCCAGGCGGTTCCGCTCATCAAGACAGAGGCGCCGCTGGTGGGTACGGGGATCGAGCATCGCGTTGCAGTTGACTCGGGTGCAGTGATCACCGCGAGACACAGCGGCATGGTCGAGTCCGTATCGTCCGACCGCGTGACCGTTCGTCACACCGATACGCTGGATGGCACCGAGGACGTGGATGAGTACATACTCCGCAAGTTCCAGCGGACAAACCAGAACACGTGCATCAATCAACGGCCGTTCGTGGTCGTCGGCAGCAAGGTCGAAAAGGGTGACGTCATCGCTGATGGCCCTGCGACGAAGGACGGCGAATTGGCTCTCGGCGCGAATCTCCTGGTCTCCTTCATGCCATGGGAAGGTTACAATTTCGAGGATGCCATACTTGTCTCCGAGCGGATTCTCAAAGATGACCGGCTGACCTCGATTCACATCGAGGAGTTCGAGTCGCAGGTGCGCGAGACGAAACGGGGAATCGAGGAGTTCACGCCGGAGATTCCCAACGTCAGCGAGGAGCGCCTGAAGAACCTCGACGAGAACGGTCTCGTCAGAATGGGCGCACGCGTTACTGCCGGGGACATCCTCATAGGTAAGGTTACACCCAAGGGAGAGACCGAGCTGACGCCTGAGGAGAATCTGCTGAGAGCCATTTTCGGTGACAGGGCCGGTGATGTGCGGGACACGTCGCTGAAGGCCCCTCCGGGGATGAACGGTATCGTGATAGATACGAAGCTCTTCTCTCGCAGGGCTCGCGATGAGCGCAGCAAGAAGGTCATGCAGAAGGAGATCGACAAGATCCGGAGTGATTCGCGCACGGCCGCCAAGCGTCTCCGGCGCGAGCGGGACCGGAGGATCTTCGGTCTCATCGAGGGTCTCAGGACGAAGTCGCTCAGGGACTTACGGACGGACGAACTTGTGATCCGCGCCGGTCGTAAGGTGAATGAGGAAGTCATGGGACTCCTCAATATGGAAAAACTCGATTGTTCGGATGGCATTGTTCAGGATGAGAAGATCAATGAAAAGACAGCGGCGCTTTTCGAGGAATACAGCATCAAGCTCGAGATGATCGAGCCCGACCGCGATCGGAAGATAGACAAGGTCAAGCTGGGAGAAGATCTGCCCCGGGGCGTTGTGAAGCTCGCGAAAGTCTATGTTGCTGTGAAGCGCAAGCTCTCGGTCGGCGACAAGATGGCGGGTCGGCATGGCAACAAGGGCGTTGTGGCGAGGATAATGGCGGAGGAGGACATGCCGTGTCTTCCTGACGGCACACCTGTCGACATCGTTCTGAATCCGTTGGGAGTTCCGTCCAGGATGAACCTGGGACAGATACTCGAGACCCATCTGGGTTGGGCGGCCGCGAAGCTGGGGTACCACGCGGCGACGCCGGTCTTCAACGGCGCCACCATCAAAGCGATCAAGAAGGAACTGGCACGAGCCGGTCTTCCCGAGTCGGGGAAAACGATACTCTACGATGGGCGGACGGGAGAGCCTTTCGAGAACGAGGTCACCGTCGGGTTCATATACACGCTGAAGCTTCTTCATCTCGTGGACGACAAGATCCACGCTCGGTCGATTGGACCGTACTCGCTCGTGACCCAGCAGCCGTTGGGTGGAAAAGCGCAATTTGGAGGCCAGCGATTCGGTGAAATGGAAGTGTGGGCTCTCGAAGCATACGGAGCGTCGCACACGTTGCAGGAGCTCTTGACCGTCAAGTCAGACGATGTCGTTGGACGTTCAAAGACGTATGAAGCGATTGTCAAGGGACAGGATCCGCCGAAGCCGGGTACGCCTGCTTCGTTCGATGTCCTTATCCGGGAACTTCAGAGCCTCGGATTGGACATCAGGCTTGTTAGAGATTAGGGGCTTCGGCCAGGAGGGTGGTTTTCGTGTATTTCGGCATCTTTGATGAGCACAAAGAGCCACGGGAGTTCTCGGCGATAAGTATTCAGCTTGCATCGCCCGAAGCGATACGAAGCTGGTCGCACGGTGAGGTCGTTCTTCCCGAGACCATCAACTACCGTTCGTTCAAGCCGGAAAAGGGCGGGCTCTTTTGTGAGCGCATTTTTGGTCCTGTCAAGGACTGGGAGTGCAACTGCGGCAAGTATCGCCGGATACGCTATCGCGGCATGATCTGCGAGAACTGCGGGGTAGAGGTCACGCAGTCTAAGGTCAGGCGAGAACGGCTTGGACACATAGAGCTGGCAGTGCCGGTGGCTCATGTGTGGTTCTTCAGAGGGAACCCGAATATCATCGGCAGGCTTCTGGACATGAAGCGTCGGGACCTCGAGAGGGTTCTCTACTACGAGTCCTATGTCGTGCTCGATCCGGGTACGACAGATCTCGAGGAAGGCGAGCTTCTCTCGGGTGAAGGTATGGCAGCGTATGCGGCCAACCCGGATTCCGGGTTGAGAGCAGAGATGGGTGCAGGGGCGATCCAGGAACTTATGATGAAGATCGATGTAGAAGAGTGCTACACGGAACTCCGGGCACTCGCACGTGACGAGGAGGCAACCAGGCAGGCAAGCAAGACGGCTCTCAAAAGGTTGCAGGTCTTCGATGCGTTCCGCGGTTCCGGTAACGAGCCTCTCTGGACGATCATGGACACCATCCCGGTTCTTCCTCCGGATCTGAGACCCCTGGTTCCTCTGGAGGGTGGACGGTTTGCGACATCTGATCTGAACGATCTCTATCGTCGGGTCATCTACAGGAACAACAGACTCAAGAGTCTACTCAGGATCAAGGCGCCGGAGATCATCCTCCGGAATGAGAAGCGAATGCTCCAGCAGGCTGTGGATGCGCTCTTTGACAACGGAAGAGGGTCGCGTGCGGTTCGCGGACGCGGCAGGCGTATTCTGAAGTCGCTCTCACATCTTCTCAAAGGCAAGAAGGGACGCTTCCGGCAGAACCTGCTGGGTAAGCGTGTCGACTACTCGGGTCGTTCGGTGATCGTGGTGGGTCCGGAGCTCAAACTCCACCAGTGTGGTATCCCAAAAACGATGGCGCTGGAGCTCTTCAGCCCGTTCATCGTAAGAAGGTTGCAGGAACTCGACCACGCTCAGACCGTGAAGGCCGCAAAGAATCTGATCGAACGCAGGAGTCCGGAGGTATGGGACGCGCTCGAGGACGTGATCACAGATCATCCGGTCTTCCTCAACCGTGCGCCTACGCTCCATCGCCTTGGCATCCAGGCGTTCGAGCCTGTTTTGGTCGAAGGCAAAGCCATCCGTATCCACCCGCTCGTCTGCGCGGCATTCAACGCTGACTTCGATGGTGACCAGATGGCCGTGCACGTTCCACTTTCATTCGAGGCGCAGATCGAGAACCGCATTCTGATGATGTCCGTCAATAATATCCTGCTGCCGGCTGATGGAAAACCGGTCGCCACGCCATCGCAGGACATTGTTCTGGGTTGCTACTATCTAACGAAGGCGCGGGAGGAAGAGCCCGACGAGAAGAAGATGAAGGCCTTCTCCGGTCCGAACGAGATGGTGTTCGCGCTCGACAATGGGATCGTTGATCTGCATGAGTGGGTACGGGTCAGAGTGGATGGCCGAACCCGGATCACCACCCCGGGGCGCGTCGTCTTCAACGAGGTGTTTCCTCCTGAATTCAATTTTGTCAATGCGCTGATGACGAACAGGACACTCCGCGAGCTGGTCGGCAAGTGCCACCGCGCTTTTGGCCAGGCCGTGACGGCAGAGATCCTGGACAGACTGAAGCAGATCGGTTTCCACTACGCCACTATCGGCGGGATCACGATCGGTGTCGATGATGTCATTGTGCCGGATCGGAAGAAGGAGATCCTGCAAGCTGCGCAGAAGGACGTCGACAAGATCTGCAGTTACTACGATAGCGGGATCATCACCGACACTGAGCGCTACAATCGTGTCGTTGACGCCTGGACTCACGCAGCCAGTGACATCGCCGATGCGATGTCCGAATCGCTGATGAGAGCAAACGGCGGATTCAATCCGATTCACATGATGGCCGACTCCGGTGCGAGAGGGTCGAAGGATCAGATTCGCCAGCTGGCCGGTATGCGAGGTCTCATGGCGAAGCCCGCGAAGAAGCTTACGGGTCAGATGGGTGAGATCATCGAATCGCCAATCCGATCGAACTTTATCGAGGGTCTGACGGCGCTTGAGTATTTCATCTCGACTCACGGTGCGAGAAAGGGCCTCGCCGATACAGCGCTCAAGACGGCAGACGCGGGCTATCTCACGCGGCGTCTTGTGGATGTGTCTCAGGAGATTGTGATCTCCGAGGTTGACTGTGGGACCAGTCGTGGAATTCTGACCAAGGCGCTCGTCGAGGCCGGCAAGGTGGTCGAACCGCTCTTTGAGCGAGTGCTGGGCAGAGTGGCTTCAGAGCCGGTGAAAGATCCAACGACAGGCGAGATCATCGTGAAGCGGAATGAGCTCATCGATGAGGAGATGACGGACAGGATCCGGAACGCTAACGTTGAAGAAGTGAGGATTCGTTCGGTACTGACGTGTGAATCACGACGCGGTATCTGTATCGGTTGCTACGGGCGGAATCTGGCCACTGGACGGGTTGTGGAGATAGGCGAGGTAGTCGGCATCATCGCCGCGCAGTCTATCGGAGAGCCGGGAACGCAGCTTACACTCCGGACGTTCCACATCGGCGGGACGTCGGGCCGCATCGCTGAAGTATCCAAGCGCGTTGCCAGTGCGTCGGGGACGATCCGGTTTGGTTTCAAGAAGGAAAACGCTGTCCGGATCAACAAGGAAGGCAGCCATGTTGTTATCGGCAGGCGTGCCAGATTGATCAAGGATGGCGACGATGGTCGGGAGCGGGCCTACAATATTCCCTATGGCGCTGTTCTACATGTGCACGACGGAGAGCACATCGAGGAAGGTGACGCTCTCTTCGAGTGGGATCCATACAACGATCCCATCATCGCCCGGTCGGGCGGCATCGTGCAGTTTGAAGAGATCGAGCTCGGCCGCACGATGGAGCGTGTTGCGGATGAGTCGACCGGACACCGAGAGAGAATGATCGTGGAGGACGGTGAGAAGGAATTGCATCCTTCGATCATCATTGAGTCGAAGTCCGGGAAGTCGCGCGACAGGTACATTCTGCCGACCGGGGCACAGATCCTCGTCAAGGACGGAGAGGACGTGAAGCCGGGGACCGTTCTCGGCAAGATTCAGCGGGAGTTCGGCAAGACGCGCGACATCACCGGTGGGCTGCCCAGAGTTGAGGAACTCTTTGAGGCGCGGCCGCCTAAGAGCCCGGCGACAATCACGGAGATTGACGGGATCGTCAGATTCGGAGATGTCAAGAAGGGGCTTAGAGACGTCATCGTTACGGGTGAGCAGGGAGTCGAGAGGATCTACCGTCTGCCCCACGGCACGCACCTCAGGGTACACGACGGGGAGGCCGTAGAGGCCGGTGACAGGCTTTCGGAGGGTCCGGTCAATCCTCACGACATTCTTGCGATCAAGGGTGAGAAAGCCGTCGAGGAGTATCTCCTGAATGAGATCCAGGAGGTCTATCGTCTGCAGGGCGTCAGGATCAATGATAAGCACATAGAGATGATCGTGCGCCAGATGCTGAGGCGGGTGCGGGTGCTCGAACCAGGCGATACGAAGTTCCTCGAGGGCGACATTGTGCCGCGTGTGGACTTCGAGCTGGAGAATAGCAGGATTGCCGATGAGAACAAGGGAGTAAGAAAGAAGAGCGAGAGGAAGCATCCCGCGACTCATGAAGCTCTGCTTCTGGGTATCACCAAGGCGGCGCTGACTACGGAGAGCTTCATCTCGGCGGCGTCATTCCAGGAGACGACACGGGTGCTCATGATGGCTGCCACTCGCGGCGACAGAGACGAACTCGTTGGTCTCAAGGAGAACGTGATTATCGGTAGACGTATCCCGGCAGGAACAGGATTGGATGTGTATTCGAATATCAGGGTTACGAAACCGGTGGTGCCGGCTCCCAGGATCGTGGAACAGCCGGACGAGGTCGTGGAGAGCAGCGTTGGTACGCTCACCTCGGCACCGGAGTAGCCCTACAGGGAATGGAAGAGTCTTGGTGTACTGCAGGCAGAGTTATCGAGGAGGAAGAGGTTTTGCCGACAATTAGTCAGCTCGTCAGGAAGGGCCGAAAGCCGAGGGTTAAGAAGAAGCCCGCGCGGGCGCTCCAAGGTCACCCGCAGAGGCGAGGAATCTGTACCAGGGTCTACACGACTACACCCAAGAAGCCGAACTCCGCTCTCAGGAAGGTTGCGAGGGTGAGACTGATGAAGGGCGATTCGGTCACGGCTTACATACCGGGTGAGGGGCACAACCTGCAGGAGCACTCTGTCGTTCTTATCAGGGGTGGCAGGGTGAAGGATCTGCCGGGTGTGCGGTACCACGTGATCCGGGGTCCGCTGGATACGATTGGTGTTGAAGGGCGGAAAGTGTCCCGGTCCAAGTACGGAACGAAGCGGCCCAAGTAGACAGACTATTTCCTGAAGAGGAGACGCCTCCGGTAAGTGAGGAAGGCGTCGCAGCGAACAGGTGGAGGTAGAACTAGAGATGCCAAGAAGGCGCGAGGTTCCGAAGAGACTGAGGGAACCCGATCCGAGATTCGGGAGCGCGCTCGTGACTCGCTTCATCAACTGTCTTATGAAGGGCGGGAAGCGAAGCACGTCCGAGAAGATTCTCTACGGCGCGATGGATATTGTTGCCGAGAGAACGAAGGAAGACCCGGTCATGGTTTTCGATAAGGCCATCAGCAACGTCAAGCCGATGTTGGAGGTTAAGTCGAGGCGGGTCGGTGGTAGCACCTACCAGATACCGATCGAGGTAAGGCCAGAGAGACGAACGGCACTGGCACTTCGTTGGATTATCGGTTTTGCCAAGGCGCGTTCCGAGCACACGATGGCCGAAAAGCTGGCAGGTGAACTGATTGCCGCGTACAAGAAGGAAGGCGCGTCGGTCAAGAAGCGCGACGATACACACAGAATGGCTGAGGCAAACAAGGCGCTGGCGCACTACAGGTGGTAGACTCCAGGGCTTTCAGGCGTAGCGGATTCGACCAGACGATCAGGAGCAGAGATGTTTGGGTGTGTTGACCAGGTTCCGGTGGTCGTTCCGCAGTCGATGGCAGGCTGGATCAGCGCCCATGGGCGTGAGGTCCTGAGAACCGGTAGGAAGAGAATGCCACACGCAGTCCCCATTGAGAGGGTGAGAAATATCGGCATCATGGCTCACATCGATGCCGGAAAGACCACGCTCACCGAGCGGATCCTGTTCTATACGGGGAAGGTTCGCCGGATGGGGGAGGTACATGATGGGGCGGCCGTGATGGACTGGATGGCCCAGGAGCGCGAGCGTGGCATCACTATCACTTCAGCTGCGACGAGATGTTCCTGGCTCGACCACCGGATCAACATAATCGATACGCCAGGGCACGTCGACTTCACCATGGAGGTTGAACGATCCCTGCGTGTGCTGGATGGTGCCATAGCGGTCTTCTGCGCCGTTGGAGGCGTGGAGTCCCAGTCGGAGACCGTTTGGCGGCAGGCTGATGATTACGGAGTGCCGAAGCTGGCTTTCGTCAACAAAATGGACCGCGTTGGCTCGGATTTCGATAAGGTGCTTGAGATGATGGTCGAGAGACTGGGCGCCACGCCGGCACCCGTCGAGCTGCCGATAGGTTCCGGCGACACTTTCTCGGGTGTTATCGACCTCGTGCGCATGCGGGCGATTCGATTCAATCAGGATAGTTTGGGCGCCGTTATCACTGAGACAGACATTCCGGAGGACATGGAGTTGGAGGCGGAGGCCGGGCGGGAGAGACTGATTGAACTCGCGGTGGAGCACGACGACGAGCTTCTTGAAAAGTATCTCCATGGGGAGGATCTCTCCATCGATGAGCTGAGGCGTGCGATACGCGCGGGTACACTGGCAGCCGCAATTGTTCCGGTGTTTTGTGGGGCGGTGCTTCGCAACATCGGCGCGCAGCCCCTTCTCGACGGTGTCATATACTACCTGCCGTCGCCAAAAGACATCCCGGCCGTGACGGGCATGAACCCGTTCACGGACAAGGAGGAGCGACGGGAGGCCGACGACGAGGCGCCGATGGCGGCGCTCACTTTCAAGATAGCTAGTGATTCCTACGTCGGAAGACTCACGTATGTGAGGCTTTACTCGGGCACAATGAAGAAGAGTTCGCAGTATCTGAACCCGCGAACGAACAAGAAGGTGAGAATAGGCCGTATCCTCCTGATGCATGCGAACAAGCAGGAAGACCTGGACGTCGCGAGAGCTGGTGAAATAGTGGCCGTCGTCGGTCTGAGAGAGACTGCGACCGGGGATACGCTGTGCGACTCGAAGAAGCCGATAGTTCTGGAGTCCATGACGTTTCCAGAGCCGGTCGTCTCGGTGGCCATTGAGCCCAGGACGAAGGCGGACGAGGACAAGCTCACGCAGGCACTGGAGCGCTTGGGTGAGGAGGACCCGACTTTCATCACGAGGACGGACCAGGACACGGGTCAGACCATCATCTCGGGAATGGGTGAACTCCACCTTGAAGTTCTGGTGGACCGGATGGTGCGCGAGTTCAGTGTCCGCGCGAATGTCGGCCGGCCGATGGTAGCCTTCAGGGAGACCATCACGAAGGTGGCGGGCGGCAGGGGACAGTTCATTCGCCAGGGCATGGGTAAGGGCAAAGGGCAGTACGGTGACGTGATTATACGCATGGAGCCGAACAGCGAGGGCGGAAACGAGTTTCACGCCGACATCAAGAACGGAGAGATACCACCGCAGTTCATCTCATCCGTGGAGAGTGGCATCCGGAGTTCGCTTGAGAATGGCATTCTGGCGGGATACCCGCTGATCGATGTCAAGGTCACTCTTACCGGCGGGAGCTTCGATGACGCCGACTCGAGCGACATGGCGTTCATGGCAGCAGGAACGATGGCTGTCCGGGAGGCGGCCCGGAAGGCGCATCCAGTGCTTCTGGAACCAGTGGTCAAGCTTGAGGTAGTCGTTCCCGAGGAGTTCGTGGGTGAGATCATCGCCGATTTGAACGCCCGGGGTGGGCGGATAGAGGGGACAAGCTTGAGGGGCGATGGGCGGGTGGTGAGTGCGACTGCGCCGTTGGGGCGGACTTTCGGGTACGCGACTGCGGTCCGTTCTCTCTCGCAGGGAAGAGCTGTCTATACAACTCAGTTTTCACACTATGCGATTGTTCCCCAAGCAACGCTGGAGAAGATGACGGCGGGGTGGGGTTGGACATAGATCGAGTCATCCTTACTAGAGTGGTGGTTTTCGTAACACTGATTTCGCAGAGCAGATAGCCAGTTGGAGGACGAGGAGATGGCGAAGGAGAAGTTTGAGAGGACTAAGCCGCACGTGAACGTAGGGACGATTGGTCACGTGGATCACGGCAAGTCGACACTGACGGCAGCGATGACTCTTTGTTTGGAGAAGCGGGGTCTCGCGAAGTA
>JAUVLP010000115.1 GCA_030600655.1 Candidatus Eiseniibacteriota bacterium | reverse complement strand
CTTGCCGACGTCATTCGCGTTTCGAGACTGGGTCTGAACGCGAATCCTCGGAGGCCGGACGGTGTCTTTCTGTTTGTGGGGCCGTCCGGGGTCGGCAAGAGCGAACTCGCGCGGGCACTGGCAGAGGAGCTGTACGGCTCGGCGACGCGGTTGTTTGAGTTCAACATGACGAGCTACAGTGATGAAGACGGTCTGGTGCGACTCATCGGTCTGCGACTTGGTGAGCTGGATCACCCAGGCGATCTCAGTACTACCGTGGAGCGCTATCCCCACAGTGTAGTCGTGTTTGAGGAGATCGAGCGTGCACACCGCGATGTAGCTGTGATGCTCATGCGGGCATTCCGGGATGGGTGCATTGTCGACAGCAGTGGAGAAGAGGTCCGTTTCTCGAACACCGTTATGATAATGACATCGAACTCAGAGAATCTGGTTCCGCAGGTGGAAGAGAATGGGGCCGTAGGATTCGGGACGGCGCCCCGTGGGCACAGCGATGAGCGGTACTCCAGAGAAGTTAGAGAGGCCATAGAGGAGTTCTTCCCGGCGGAGTTCATGGATGGGGTGGATGAAGTCCTGATCTTCGATCCACTGAACGACGCTGTACTGCGTGAAATCGTGCAGATTCACATCGACGACATCGCAGCGCGCCTTGCCGAGCGACCAGTGATGCTCGAGGTGACCGATGAGGCTGTCGCCATGATCGTGGAAAAGGGGCACAGCCGGGAATATGGTGCGAGAAATCTTGGACGAACCGTTGAGGGTATGGTCCTGAGACCAGTAGCTCGATTCCTGCTGGGCAGACCTGACGCTGCGAGCGTGAGACTCCACGTTGTAGAAGGCGACATTGAAGTGGGTGAGGGAGCCGACGCATAGCGGTTCAATGGGAGGTCGCGAGTCTTGAAGATGCTGATAGGCGGTCGGAGTGTGACGTGCGACCGACTCACCGAGGTGGTCAATCCCTACGATGGTTCGGTGATTGATACCGTTCCCTTGGCGGGAGAGGAAGAAGTGCAGCAGGCGATCACGGCTGCGGAGGCGGGCGCCGAGACCATGAGGCTGCTTCCACGCGTGGAGCGCTCCGCCATCCTGAATCGGACGGCACTGGCCATCGAGTCCGAGACAGACGATCTTGCACAGCTCCTTGCGGGAGAGGTGGGAAAGACTCTGCGTGAGGCGCGTGGTGAGGTGGCCCGGGCTGTTCAGACATTCACGCTTGCGGCTGAAGAGGCGCGGAGGCTTGCCGGGGAGATCGTTCCCTTTGACGGAGCCCCAACCGGCGTCAGCCATTTTGGGTTCTACCTGCGTGTTCCGCTCGGAATAGTGGTTGCCATCACTCCGTTCAACTTCCCGCTCAACCTTGCGGCTCACAAGGTGGCGCCGGCGATAGCGGGCGGCAACGCCGTCATCCTCAAACCGGCATCCGTGGCGCCGCTGACGGGTATGAGGCTGGGGGAGATTCTCATCGAGGCTGGGATGCCTCCTGAGGCGCTGAGCGTCGTAACTGGCTCAGGCTCGGTCGTGGGAAATCTCCTCGTAACCGACCCGCGTCCGCGCATGGTGACCTTCACCGGAAGCGCCGAGGTAGGCAGGCGGATTCTAGCGAGCGCTGGACTCAAGAAGACAGCAATGGAACTCGGCTCGAACGCGGCCGTTATTGTCGCTGCAGATGCCGATGTTGAAGAGGCTGCGGAACGGTCGATGCGTGGAGCGTTCGCGCTTGCCGGTCAGGTTTGCATCTCGGTACAGAGAGTTGTCGTGGATGAAAGTGTCTTCGACAGATTCATGAAGCGAGCTGTGGAGGTCGCTGCGAGTCTGAAAGTCGGTAATCAGCTGGCTGACGGCACCGACATCGGTCCCATGATCGATGAGGCTGAGGCAGCGCGAGCGGAAACCTGGATCAAGGCCGCGGTCGCAGGTGGGGCCGATCTTGTTACCGGTGGCGAACGTACCGGCGCCCTCGTAACGCCTGCGGTGCTCACCGGGGTGGCCGAAGAGGCAAGGATATGGAAGGATGAAGCGTTCGCGCCGGTGGTCTCGGTGCGGGCCTATCGGGATCTGGACGAAGCGATAGAGATCGTCAACCGTTCGCAGTACGGGTTGCAGGCCGGCATCTATACGCGCAATCTGGATGAAGCGCTGAGGGCGGCTCACGAGATCAGGTGCGGTGGTGTTATGATCAACGATGTTCCCACGTTCAGAGTAGATCTCATGCCTTATGGGGGGGAGAAGGGTAGCGGTACGGGCCGAGAGGGTCCGAAATACGCGATCGAGGAGATGACGGAGATCCGGACGATCGGCATCAGGCGCGGGTAGGGGCTGCGCCGCAGGGGGGATGGGTAGTCTGAGCCGATGGGTCGCTGCAATTACGCTTGACACAGAAGCCCCAGTATCATATCTTCAAAGATTGGAAACAGGCCGATTTCCTGCGAAGTCGGCTGGACAGATGGGCGATTAGCTCAGCTTGGTTAGAGTGCTTGCTTGACATGCAAGAAGTCACTGGTTCGAGTCCAGTATCGCCCACCACAGTTCAATAGAAGAAGAAGCATCTCGCTTCTCACCTTGAGGGCTTGATAGAAGACCCGAAGAGGTTGTGAAGACACGGTCGGGAACAGCGTGTTCCTGATTGTGTGGCAAGGGGTGCATTCATGTGCATCCCCTTTTTTGTACCTGTCTGTCGGCCTGAGCCGGCACTGGGGAGGAGGCAAGTTGGCCACACAGGCTGCGCGTATCAACCGGAGGATTCGAGTCCCCCAGGTTCGCGTTGTTGATGGAGACGGCGCCCAGCTGGGAATCCTGCCAACGTCTGAGGCACTGGGGCTTGCCGAGGACCGCGAGTTGGACCTTGTCGAAGTATCACCCAAGGCGAGACCCCCGGTCTGCAAGATAATGGACTACGGCAAGTACATGTACGAGCAGAGCAAGAGGGCGAAGGAAGCGAAGAAGCGGCAGCACGTCACGCACGTGAAAGAGGTAAAGATGCGGCCGAAGATCGAGCCGCACGATTACGATTTCAAGATGCGTCACGCGCGGCAGTTTCTTGAGGCTGGGGACAAGGTGAAGTGTACGGTCATCTTCAGAGGACGCGAGCTGGCACACAAGGACCGCGGTGTAATGTTGATGAAGCGGCTGGCGGAGGATCTGGACGACATCGCGAACGTCGAGGTTTCGCTCCGTTCGGAAGGCAGAAGCATGGTGATGGTGGTAAGTCCCAAGCCGGGTAGCAAGAAACAGGAGCGTGGGAGCAAAGACAATGCCGAAGATTAAGACTCACAGGGGCGCTGCTAAGCGATTCAAGCGCACAGCCAACGGGAAAATCAGACGCAACAGGGCGTATACGGGGCACTTCTTTATCCGCAAGGGTAGTTCACAGAAGCGGAATCTGCGGAAGGCCGCGTACGTGAGTGATGCTGACCAGGGTCGCGTTGACAGGATGCTGCCGAAGTAGGTGATACGCTGGGGTAGCACGCAGGAAAGGAATCAGGGCGGATGTCGAGGTCTAGAGGAGCGCCTGCATCACGTCGGCGCAGAAAAAAGGTACTGAAGGCCGCGAAAGGCTATCGCGGTGGAAGAAGCAAGCTTCTACGCACTGCCACGGAGACGGTCCACAGGGCCGGTCAGTATGCTTACCGGGACAGGCGGAGGCGCAAGGGAGACATGCGCAGGTTGTGGATCATTCGCATCAATGCCGGCGCACGCATAAACGGCCTCTCGTACAGCAAGTTCATGCACGGGCTCAGGGAAGCCTGCGTAGAGGTCGATCGGAAGATGCTCGCGGAGATGGCCACCAACGACGCGGCCGGTTTTGCGAGGCTTGCTGAAATCGCGAAAGGGAGCATGGGGGCAGCGTAGCGATTGCAGGCGGAGGTAGACTCGTGATCGACCGGCTGGAGAAGCTGAGAAGCGAGGCCAGGGAACAGTTCGAATCAGCCGCGAGTGAGAAAGAACTCGAGGGCGTGCGAGTGATGTTCCTCGGACGTAAGAGCGAGCTGAACCTGGTCGCGCGTGGTCTGGGCAAGCTGCAGCCTGATGAGCGGCGGCTTGTCGGCAAGGCCGTCAACCAGATCAAGGAGGAGCTCACGACGCTCCTCCGCGAGGCCCAGGACCGTCTTGGCGGGAAGACGGCCGGTCCCGGGCTCGATCTGACATTGCCGGGGAGGGTCCCGTGGGTCGGCCGCAAGCATCCGATCACAAGGACGCTCGAGCGGCTGGAGGATATTTTCAAGGGGCTCGGTTTCGAAGTCGCGCTTGGTCCGCACGTGGAGGACGATTTCCACAACTTTGAGGCTCTCAACTTCCCCAAGGACCACCCGGCGCGCGACGCGCATGATACGTTCTACGTCGACGGTGGCGGGCTTCTGAGAACTCATACCTCACCCGTACAGATACGCGTCATGCAAACGAGGAAACCCCCGATTCGGATCATTGCACCCGGACGCGTCTTCAGGAATGAGACGCCCGA
This sequence comes from Candidatus Eiseniibacteriota bacterium, assembly GCA_030600655.1. Taxonomy (GTDB): domain Bacteria; phylum Joyebacterota; class Joyebacteria; order Joyebacterales; family Joyebacteraceae; genus Joyebacterum. The sequence goes on along the minus strand of JAUVLP010000115.1, from coordinate 1,894 downwards.
TGCATCACACGGCTCAGAGTTCTTTCAGCTGGAAGGTCTCTATGTCGATAAGGATGTCCGCTTCGGTGAGCTCAAGGGAGTGCTCGTCAAGTTCCTGAGAGAGCTTTACGGAGACGATGTAGGCGTTCGCCTGCGACCGGGTTTCTTCCCGTTTACGGAACCGTCTGCGGAAGTGGATGTTCAGTGCCTGATATGCCGCGGCAAAGGCTGCAGCGTCTGTAAGCAGACCGGTTGGGTGGAGCTGCTGGGAGCCGGAATGGTGGATCCCCGCGTCTTCAGAGCGGTTGGATACGATCCGGACGAGGTGAGCGGGTATGCTTTCGGCCTTGGAGTCGACAGAATATGCATGATGATGACGGGTGTTGACGACATCCGGCTTTTCCTGGAGAACGATCTCAGATTTCTGAGACAGTTGTAGGAGGCAGGGCGGAATCGATGAAGGCTAGCCTGAAGTGGCTTGAGGACTACGTCGAGATAGAGTTCTCCGCATCCGAACTGGCGGGCAGACTGACGGAGATCCTTACGGAGACCGAGGCAGCGAGTATTCACGCCGGGGATGTGAGCGGCGTTGTTGCTGCGAAGGTCGTGACCGTTGAGAGGCATCCGGATGCCGACAAGCTCTCGGTCTGCGTAGTGGATTGGGGCGAGGGCTCGGACACGGTTGTCTGTGGTGCGCCGAACGTCAAGGTCGGGATGATCTGTGCACTGGCGCTGCCCGGCTCCACGATCGCCGGAGGTCGACGAATATCCGAAGCCACGCTCCGAGGCCGCCGGTCCCACGGGATGCTGGTCTCCGAAGTGGAGCTTGGCGTCGGTGATAATGCAGCCGGGATCATGGATCTCGGTCCGGAGGTCGAGCCGGGGACCGATATCATCGGGCTTCTCGGTATGGATGAGGAGATCATCGACGTTGACGTTCAGGCGAACAGACCGGACTGCATGGGTCTGCTGGGGATAGCCAGAGAGATAGCTGCAGCCACAGGGGCTGAACTGCGGCGCCCGTCGTTCGAGCTTGCCGAGTCCGGCCAGACAGCCGACAGCATGATAGACGTGACAATCGAAGATGACATCAGTTGCCCCCGGTACATCGCGAGAGTTATATCCGGAGTCACGGTCGGCGAATCGCCTGCCTGGCTCAAGAAGCGTCTGGGCAGCGTAGGCGTCCGTTCCATCAACAACATCGTTGATGTTACGAACTTCGTGATGCTTGAGTATGGCCATCCTGTCCACGCTTTCGACTACGACAAGCTTCACGAGCACGCCATCTGCATCAGAAGAGCGCACGCGGGGGAGCAGCTGCTCACCCTGGACGGGGAGGAGAGAAACCTCGAAAGCTCGCACCTTCTCATCTGTGATGGGGCCGGTCCGATCGCGCTGGCAGGAATAATGGGCGGGCAGGCGAGCGAGGTTTCGGAAAAGACGAACAACGTACTTCTGGAGTGCGCCTGGTTCGATCCATCTGTTGTGCGTAAGGGAGCAGCCGGTCTGGCGCTCCGCTCGGACGCGTCGCAGCGATTTGAGCGAGGAGTGGACCCACTGGTCATGGATGAAGTTGCCGCCAGAGCATGTGCTCTCATGTCCGACCTGGCCGGTGGAACGGTGGCGCTGGGGAGCGTATCCGTGGGGAGCGGTTCGTACGAACCCTCGAGTATCCGGCTTTCGGTGGACAGAGTGCGGCGGATGCTGGAGCCGGCGGATGTGAGCAACGGGCAGATCGGATCAATGCTCGATGCGGGGATCATAGGACAACACCTTGAGGCTCTGGGCTTCCGGACCGAGGTCGACCGCAGCGATAACGATGTGCTTCTCGTGACGGTCCCTTCGTGGAGATCCGATGTGACGGAGCCGGCAGATCTCATCGAGGAGGTCGTGCGATTGAACGGGTACGACCGCG
>JAUVLP010000230.1 GCA_030600655.1 Candidatus Eiseniibacteriota bacterium | reverse complement strand
AAAGGCGAGTGCGAACACGCTCCAGTGGTGTGGGGAGCGTTCAACTTCGCGGATGGCCTCAAGGAGCGTTTTCTTCTTCACGTCACCTCGTTTCTGTGCTCCATGCCGTCAGTGCACGAAACATCGTCCGAATCCATCGCTAGCTGACGACACTACAACAGGTTTCGTGTATTCGTCCACCCGTAGATGAGGGGAATCCAATGCTGCCGTATTGGTTCTTGACAACCAAGCAGCTAGGACCCTACTGTGCGGCTGACAAGGTATAACGGTAGATAAACAGGCCACAGCGCGGTTCGCAAGTGCCGCGTGCGGAATGAGGAGGAGCGTGTGAGAACTTCGTGCGTTGTTTTGGCGCTGGTTCTTCTGGCAGCCTTTGTCGCGCCTGCGTCGGCGGCTTTCGAGCTCAGGACTTGGGCAACGCCTGCGGCAGCACCAGCAGATGGCAGTCCCCTCTGTGCCTCCACGAGCTTCACGCTTCGTTCGAGGCTCGGAGGCCCGTTCGCCGGCAGCGCTGAGAGCACATCCTTCTCATTGTGGGGATGCAGCGCCTATACGCCTGTTGAGGGCATCTTCTTTGCGTCCGTTACCGATCCCTTGGTCGTGACGCTTCGTTGGTCGATCGACTATCTTGGTGAGGCAGTGGGATTCAACATCTATCGGTCGACGTCCGCGGACGGGGTGTTTGATAGAGTCAACGAAGAAATCCTCGATCCGGATCTTCCCGGAGTGTATGAGGACAGGACCGTGTGGCCCGAGACCGGGTTCTGGTACGAGCTCTATGTCGTGCGGCAGGACGGCTCTCCAGATGGCTTTGAAGAGAAGGTGGGCTTCGAGCTCGCGAGCGTGACGACCGGAGGCCGGCTGGTGACACACCTCTTCCCGCCGTCCCCGAATCCGTTCCGCGGTGAGACGGTCATCATGCACGATATCGCGGCTGATGTTGGTCCCCCGAGGCTCATGATCTACGACGTGTCCGGCCGGGTCGTCAAGACATTCGCCGGCACGCCCGAGAAGTCGGGCCGACACGAAGTGACCTGGGACGGCACGAATGACAGCGGGCAGCGTGTCGTGTCGGGTGTCTACTTCTGTTCCCTCGAGACCGGAGAGAAGCGCGAGACACGCCGCATCGTGCTGCTCAAGTAAGGCGGTGGCTTCTACCGGAGAAGCAGCGGTTCTGTCTTGCTTACTACTTTGAGATGGAGGGGAACAATGTCAGGACGAACATTTGCATATGTGGCGCTGGCTGCTGTGCTGGTGGCCAGCTTGACCTTCGCCGGTGGCGCTGTGGCTCGATCGGTGAATTTCGAGGCGAGCCATGCACAGGTGGCGCCCGGAACCGACAGAGACGTCCCCGGGACCGTATGGTTCCAGGGCTTCCTGGCTGATGAGAGTTCCGGCGATCCCATCAACGATACCTACACGATTGTGGCTCGCATGTACAACGCGCCCGTTGGTGGGAGTACCCTGTGGGGTCCTGAGACTCATGGCGGCATCACGATCACGGAGGGGTGGTTCAGCATAGAACTTGGGAGCATCGTGAGTCCGCTTCCCAGCTTTGACAACCCACCGTACTATCTCAACCTGATCATTGACGGTGAGACCCTTGTTCCACGCCTGAAGCTCGCGAGCGTGCCGTCCGCGATACAGTCACACGATGCGGATGAGGGTGATGGCGACTGGACGATCGGGAGTGGGATGCTCTGGACGATGGATGATGTGCAGATCGGAACGTCCGGGGTGTCTGATGCCGAGTGTCACATCCACAGACTCAGCGGCTCGCCGTCGATTGTGCTGACGAACGGGGCCTTGAACGAGGGCCTTCTCGTCGGTCTGAACCCGTCCGGCCATGGGTTCCTCTGGAACTATGAAACCGATGGAGAGCTGTTCCTCGGGACCGAGGCCTCGAACAGAATGGTTATCGACGCGAGCGGACTCGTAGGAATCGGGACAACGCTCCCGGATGCTCAGCTCGAAGTCGAGACGTCCGAGGAGTATGGAGTTGCCGTCTACTCAGACGCTTCCGGGAGTCCGCACGTCATCCATGCGGAATACAACGGTACCAGTGCCGCCGCGGTTGCAGTCTACGGTGACGCCAAGGGCGCCGATGAGTGGGGCGTTGGTGGTCATTTCGAAGGAGATCTGACTGGAGTCGAAGCGGTTGCAGAGCACACCGGGTCTACTGCGGTTCTCTACGGAGTCTTTGCCGACGT
>JAUVLP010000018.1 GCA_030600655.1 Candidatus Eiseniibacteriota bacterium | reverse complement strand
GCTTACAGAACAGTCGAGAATGCGCTGAATGAGATCAGAGCCGGCAGAATGGTGCTGGTGGTCGATGATGAGACGCGCGAGAACGAGGGTGATCTCATCATGGCCGCCGAGAAGGTTACACCGGATGCAATCAACTTCATTGCCAAGGAGGGGCGCGGCCTGATATGTGTGCCAATGACGGGAGAACGCCTTGACGAGCTGGACTTGCACCCGATGGTGGCAGACAACACCTCGCTGATGACCACCGCTTTTGCCGTGTCGGTCGATGCCGTGGAAGGAACCACCACCGGGATATCCGCCCAGGATCGCGCTGTGACCGTACAGGCCCTGGTAGCATCCGAGACCCGCCCGGCTGATCTGGCACGTCCCGGTCATGTGTTCCCGCTTCGCGCCGCGCCAGGTGGAGTCCTCAGGCGCGCAGGTCATACAGAGGCCGCCGTAGATCTTGCCAGGCTCGCCGGGCTCAGGCCGGCCGGCATCCTCTGTGAAGTTATGAGCGATGACGGCAGCATGGCGCGCCTTCCGGAGCTCCGTAGAATGTCAGAACGCTTCGGTCTCACACTCGTGAGTATCCAGGATCTCATTGGCTACCGACAGCGGACGGAGCGACTTGTGCGACGCGTGGTGACGACGAAGCTTCCGACCCGATACGGGGAGTTCGAACTGTACCTGTATGAGAACGACATAGACGATCACGAGCACCTGGCTTTAGTAAAGGGAAACCCAGGATCCGACCACGATGTTCTCGTGCGCGTTCACTCGGAGTGTCTGACAGGAGATGTCTTTGGCTCCAGTCGCTGCGATTGCGGAGACCAGCTCCATGCGGCGCTCAGGATGATCGAGGATGAGGGAGAAGGCGTCTTTCTTTACATGCGGCAGGAAGGACGTGGAATAGGGCTGAGCAATAAGCTGAGAGCATACGAGCTGCAGGACAAGGGACGCGATACCGTTGAGGCGAACGAAGAACTGGGTTTTCCCGCTGACCTCAGGGACTATGGGATCGGCGCGCAGATCCTCGCCGATTTGGGGGTAGGACGCATCAGACTGATTACCAACAATCCGAAGAAGATAGTGGGACTGGAGGGCTACGGGTTGAAGATCGTCGACCGCATCGCGATCGAGATCCCGCCGACGGAGCGGAACCGCCAGTATCTGGCGACTAAACGCGACAAGCTGGGCCACTATCTCCAGATGGACGTGTGTGGAGACGAAACGACGGACGGGGACCGCCTGTTGGCTGTTACAAAGCACTCCAAGGAGGAAGCTCATGAGTAAGGTGTACGAGGGACACATCACCGGTAAGGGACGGAGAATCGGGATCGTTGTGTCACGCTTCAACGAATTCATCTCCGGACGCCTCCTTGAGGGCGGAATAGACTGTCTCATACGACACGGTGTAGACGATAATGCTATCTCCGTCGTCTGGGTACCGGGTGCATTTGACATACCCGCCGTCGCAAAGAGAATGGGTGACTCAGGCGCCTACGATGCAGTAGTATGCCTTGGTGCAGTGATCCGGGGGGGAACACCTCATTTCGACTACGTTGCTGGAGAGGTAGCGAAGGGCGTTGCCCAAGCTGGAATGCAGTCGGGAGTACCAACCGTTTTTGGTGTGATCACTGCTGACAACCTGGAGCAGGCGATCGAGCGGGCTGGGAGCAAGGCAGGTAATCGCGGGTACGACGCCGCACATGCGGCTCTGGAACTCGCAGATCTCTATGCAAGGATGGGATAGTGCTCCAAGAGAAGCACTCAAGCGGGGGCAGTCGTAGAGAAGGACGCGAGCTGGCCCTTAAATTCCTCTATAGAGAGGAGCTGACTGGCATCTCCGAGGGCGTGATCCCTGATCTGGATGCAGCCGGGAGTGCGGCGCGCGTGTTCTCAGCAGCCCTCGTCAACGGCGTCCGCGAGCATTTGACGGAGATCGATGGCGCGATAGCTGCTGCGAGCGAGCATTGGGAGATATCCCGGATGGGAACAGTAGATCGTACCATTCTCAGGATCGGGGTGTTTGAGCTCTTGTTTCTGCCAGACAATCCCGTGGCGGTCATTATCAATGAAGCGGTAGAGATTGCCCACAAATACAGCTCGAATGAGTGCGGCAGCTTCGTGAACGGCGTGCTCGATCACGTTGCCCGAGAGGCAAGGGGAGGCGAGTGCGCTACATCATCCTGAGTGACATCCACGGCAATCTTGAGGCTCTGACGGCAGTTCTCGAGAGAGCGGCGGAACTCAAACCGGACGGCTATATCTGTCTCGGCGATATCGTAGGCTACGGTGCTTCGCCGGAAGAGGTAGTGGAGCGTGTCCGCAGACTCAATCCCATCGCAGTTCTGGGCAACCACGACAGTGCAGTCCTGAACGAGAGAGAAGCGTTCACGTTCAATAGACAAGCAAGGGATGGTGTGTCGTGGACCCGTGCACACATCTCGGAGGAGTCACGGCAGTACCTCAAGAGCCTGCCGCTGAGTCGCAGACTCGATTCAGTTTTCTGTGTGCATGCTTCACCATCCAAGCCCGAGGAGTGGACCTATCTTCTGAGTGCGGCCGCAACGGTGGAGCATTTTGCCGCCTTCGAGGAGCAGGTGTGCCTCATAGGTCACTCCCACTGTCCTCTCATTGTCAAAATGACGGAGTACGGTCCGAGCGAACTCAAGGGACCGACTGAGTGGTTCACCCCCGACGGACGCTACATCATCAATGTTGGCAGCGTCGGACAGCCCCGGGACGGCGATCCACGTGCCGCCTTCGGCCTTCTGGACCTGAACGATGGTGTGGTTACGCTACTCCGGGCCAAGTATGACACGGCTGCGGCCAGGCGGCGCATTATCAGCGCGGGGCTGCCGGCCACCCTGGGAGACAGACTTCTGGACGGGAGTTAATGTGCTGGAGATCCCCAGATGATCACCACAAGCATCGGCATCATGGCTTACAACGAGGAACGCAACATCGAGCGCCTCCTCGAAGCCCTGACAACCCAGGAACTCATCAACGTTGAGATCCGCCGGATAATCGTGGTCTCGAGCGGATCGACGGATCGTACGGATCGGGTCGTGGCAGAGTGGGCTGAACGTCATCCTCTCGTTGAGCTCGTGGTGCAGTCCGAGCGGCGGGGGAAGTCCGCGGCTATCAACGTTTTTCTGGAGAGAGCCGAAGGTGATGTGTTTGTGCTTGAGAGCGGTGATACGATTCCCGCCGCGAACTGCATCGAGCGGATGGTCGCCCCTTTCGAAGATCCCGAGGTCGGCATGGCGGGAGGGCGCCCGACTCCCGTGGATGATCCGGAGACCTTCATGGGCTTCGTCGTACACATGCTCTGGCGTCTCCACCACAAACTGGCACTAAAGTCGCCCAAGCTGGGCGAGATGGTGGCGTTCAGATCTTTTGTGCACGAGATACCTTCCGAGAGCGCCGTTGACGAAGCCAGTGTAGAGGCGATCGTTACAGAGCGCGGCCTGCGACTTCTCTACGTGCCGGAGGCGATCGTGTACAACAAGGGTGCGTCAACAGTCGGCGACTTTCTGAAACAGCGCCGGAGGATCTACGCCGGTCACCTCTGGCTCGAGCGAGAGCAGTCGTACAAGGTCTCCACCAAGAATGTCGGTGGGATACTCGGCGTCCTGGTTGACGATCTTGAGTGGCATCCCAGAACCGTGGCATGGACCATCGGCGGCATATGGCTTGAGTTCGTGGGCAGGATGCTTGGGTTAGTCGACTTCTACATTCTCAAGAAGAATCCGTACACATGGGAAATCGCCGAATCGACCAAGGACCTGGGAGCGTAATCACATGCTGAAGCTCCTGACATCGATACCGCTATATCAGTCTATGAGACGCATTGGCCGGCCCCGCCTGCTTCCATTGAATCTCACCGTCAGCGTAACCTACCGATGCAACTCCCGCTGTCTCACCTGTAACGTCTATGATCGGAAGGCCGACGAGTTCACAGTAGACGAGTTCGACCGGACATTCGCGTCTATGGGACGGACTCCTTACTGGTTCACGATGAGCGGCGGTGAGCCGTTCCTGCGCACGGATCTTGTCGACATCTGCGAGAGCGCGTGGAGGCGGACCCGGCCGGCCATAATCAACATCCCCACCAACGGGATACTCACGGATCGCATCCCGGCCATGGTAGAGGATATAGCAGGACGGTGCCGCGGAGCCCAAGTAATCATTAACCTCTCTCTTGACGAGGTCGGCGAACGCCATGACGTGATCCGTGGTGTTCCGGGCAACTACGAGAAGGCGATCAACACATACCATGCCCTCAGAAACCTCAAGGCACCCAACCTCACGCTTGGCATACACACCGTGATCTCAGTGCACAATGTTGGGCGTCTCCCTGAGATCTACAAACACATAACGAAGCAACTCGCGCCCGACTCATACATCACGGAGATCGCGGAGGAACGGGTCGAGCTTGAGACGATTGGAAGCGGCGTGACGCCGGCTCCCGGCGACTACGCGGCAGCGGTGGATTTTCTTACTGCGAGACTTCATGAGCAGCAGTTTCGCGGCATCTCACGCGTTACGCAGTCATTTCGCGCTCGCTACTACGACCTCGTGAAACGTTTCCTCGACGAACACCGGCAGATTATTCCGTGTTACGCCGGCTTCGCATCGGGTCAGATAGCGCCGGACGGCGATGTCTGGTTCTGCTGCATTGAGGCAAGATCGGTAGGAAATCTCCGCGATTCGGGCTACGATTTCCCCGCTATCTGGTTCGGTGAGAAGGCACGCGCATTGAGAGAACGAGTGCGGACGGGAGGCTGCTCCTGCCCATTGGCAAATGCGGGATACACCAACATGCTGATGCACGTTCCCACGCTTGTGTCGGTCGGGTGGGAGATCGCTACTCGCAGATCGCCTGGTGGAAAACGATAGGTTGCATTGGGAGAGTCGATGGCAGTGTTCCTTGAGGAGATACGAGAGTACCGGACAGCGCGGATCGTTGCCGCTCTTGAGCGGGCGGCCGATTCGCTGGCCCTGGATTTCTCAGAGAAGCGTACTGCTCTCGTCAAACCTAATCTCGTGACGGGCAAGCACCCCAGGTCAGCTGTCGTGACACACCCGTGTGTCACCGAAGCAGTGATCGTATTCCTGAGAGAGCGCGGCATTAGCGAGATAACGATAGCGGACGGGCCGGGGATCGGTCTCGACTCGGACTGGGTCTTCGAGAAATCCGGCTACACGGCGCTCGCTCGAAAGCTCGATGTGCCACTTGTGAGTTTCAACGATCTTCCAAGAAGGATGAGGAACTGGAAATATGGGGAGATAGGCGTTCCCGAGCTTCTCGAAGACGTCGATCTCTACGTGAATATCCCGAAGCTCAAAACGCACGGCTACTCGACGATGACACTCTCGATCAAGAACCACAAAGGGATGCTCTCGCAGGAAGATAAGAAGCTCGATCACCAGTTGGGTCTGCACGAACCCCTTGTCGAGCAGGCAAAGCTGAGACCGGCCGACCTTGTTGTACTCGACGGAATCGTCGGTCTTGAGGGTGACGGCCCACTGAACGGCCGACCCGTGCGATCCAGGATCTTCGCTGTGTCCACCAACATGCTTGAGCTCGACGCTGCTGCCGCGACCCTGGTGGGCATTGATCCCAGCGAGATAGCACACCTGAGAATCGCTGAGGAAGAAGGTCTGGGAACGCTCAATCCTGATCTCATCGGGAGCGCGCCCGCGCATTCGTTCGTCCGTGCCAACGAGGAGTTCGGACGTGTCGCGAACATATACTCCTGGCGTGATCCAACGGCATGCTCCATGTGCATCGACTCGTTCGGGGGAGCGGTCTCGCTTGCGGTGAAGGACCCCAGAAACTGGCTGACGCTCGCACCGAAACTGCTCTACTGGGGACTGATCGGCAAGCTGCACATCCTGCAGGGAAGACACGCGAAGCTTCCTCAAGCCGGCGGGAAGATCATATGTTTCGGGAAGTGCACGCGCGACTTCGCGAAAAGGGAGGGACTTATTCACGTCCCGGGCTGCCCTCCAACAGCGCAGGAAGTCGCTGAGACACTCAGAAGGGAGCTCTAGGAAATGCCGGCTGTCGACAGAGACACGGGACTCGGGACGTCGTACGAACGTCTTGCGGTTGCCATGATGCTGGAACGCTTCGCAGATCGCTATCAGGTGCGATCGGTTCTTGAGGGACCCAATGACGGCATAACAGGGATTCGAGGTCTGAACAGTATCCCACTCGCCCAGGCGGGAGCTTCGGTCGAGCTTCTGCTTGCGGATCACGAGGAGGTGACGCTCGCTGAGAAGATCTGGAACGACCTGGAACTCACGGACCACGTCAAGATACGCCACGCACCGGACGGCAGGCTCGCGGTAGTGCCGGAGTCTTACGATCTGGTATGGAGCTTCAATGCCATTCCACAAGCACGGGAGCCTGAGCGCCTCATCGCAGAGATGTGTGCCGCCAGCAAGCGTTTCGTAATGATCTTTGTTTCCAACACCCTGAACTACGGATTCCCAATTCATCGCCTGCACCACGTGGTGGCCGGGGAGCCCTGGAGTCACGGTGAGATAGGGGCAATGAACACAAGGATGATAGCTGCTCATCTCGGCGAACAGGGCTTTCGGGTGATTGACCGGCTCCTCGTGGATACTCCATGGTGGCCCGACATAGATTCTCCGATCGAGGAAGTGGCAGCCACTTTCCTCCCGTTCCTGAAACGCTTTCTCAGCGCATCGAAGCGTCTGGAGCACTACACATGGACGAGCGAGAACTTGCCGTACTTCCATCCTGAGAGAAGAGCTCTGCTTCTGCGCGAGATAGGAAAACACTTCGCCATTGAGCACGCGCGCCTCTTTCCGCTCCGCGTTCTCTTTGCGCATCATCGCGGTATCATCGCTGAGCGAAAGGATGCCTCTTGAGCAACCGCTCCAAGATAGCGCTGGCACTTCTGGCTGGCGCGGTGCTTCTCTTCTTCGCTCTCAGAGGCGTTGACCTGGATCATGTGCGTGCGATCATGGGGCAGGCGAGCCCGCTCGTGCTCGTAATCGCGCTCGCTGTCTACCTCAGTGCCTACTTCATCAGAAGCCTCAGATGGCGACTCATTCTCAGACCGATTCAGTCGATCTCTGTCCCCGAATCGTTCTTCATGCTGATGGCGGGGTACTTCCTGAACTACATCGTTCCTATACGCGCTGGTGAAGTTGCGAAATCATTCTTTCTGAAGAAACTCAAGGGACTTCCGATAGCCGTCAGTCTGCCGACGGTCTTTCTCGATAAGCTTCTGGAGCTGTTCTCTGTATTGCTTGTCATTGTTCTCGTGCCGGTTCTGTCGGTGCGTCTGTCGGGATCGCTATCATCGCTGATAGTCGCTGTGGCAACAGTGTTTCTGATCGCTGTAGGTCTTCTCACCCTCGCCGTCAGAAACGGGGCAGGAACGGCGCGCATTCTCATGCGTCTTCTTTCCTGGCTCCCTGAGAGGTTTCATGATCGCATGTCTTCGTGGATCAGTCTCTTCGTCGACGGGCTCAGCGTAGCGAGAACCAACGCGCGGAACGTCTGGTCACTCCTGGCTCTCACGGGTCTGGCCGTTGCGCTGGACGCGGTCTATTTCTACCTCATGTTCAGAGCCTTCTCGATCGATGTCGCTTTCCCGACCGTGCTTTTCGGGTATACTCTCATATCGCTCTCGTACGTGTTCCCGACGCCACCGGCGCAGATAGGCTATAACGAGGCGATCATGGGACTCATATTCGCGGGTGGCATGGGAATGGGCCGGGCCGAAGTGACGGCCGTCATGCTGGGGGCACACCTTCTCACGGGCCTCCTTGTGACGGGCGTGGGGCTCGCTTCGTTCGCAGCAATGAGCATAAGGGTAACGGAGAGCTTCCGACGGATAGGAAACAACCCGCAAGGGAGGTAGCGAACGTTGGCGCACTATCTCGTAACCGGTGTTGCAGGCTTCATCGGATCCCACGTCGCGGAGCGTCTGATAGAAGGTGGGAACTCTGTCCGCGGCATCGATTGTTTCACGAACTACTATGCCAGATCCCTCAAGGAGAAGAACCTCTCCGGCCTTCTGGAGAATCCGGCTTTTGTATTTGATGAACTGGATCTGTCTCGCGCGGATCTCAGCTCTGCGCTCGAGGGAGCTGATGCAGTCTGCCATCTCGCGGCTCAGGCGGGTGTGAGGGCGAGCTGGGGCAGAAACTTCGGGACATACCTGGACTGCAACATCGCGGCGACGCAGCGTCTCCTGGAGGCGTGTAAGGAGAGACCGCTCACGCGTTTTGTCTACGCTTCTTCCTCATCAGTCTATGGTGATACCGATGACCTTCCGATGCGAGAGCCAGGTGCAACGTGTCCGGTGTCGCCCTACGGCGTGACTAAGCTGGCCGCCGAGCATCTTGCCGTGCTATACCACCGGAACTACGGGCTGCCTACCGTGTCGCTCAGGTTCTTTACGGTGTACGGTCCCAGACAGCGGCCGGATATGGCTTTTCGCAGATTCATATCAGAGACGCTCGCTGGTCGCGCGATCGAGATATATGGAGACGGAGAGCAGACGCGGGATTTCACGTTCATAGATGATATCGTTGACGGTGTGCTGCGTGCGCTGGGTAATGGATCACCAGGGGAAGTCTTCAATCTGGGTGGAGGGAGCCGAGTAACCCTGAACGAAGCCCTGGATACGCTCGAGCGTGTGATGGGAATGAGGATCGAGCGGCACTATGGAACCCCACAGAAGGGCGATGTTAGAGATACACTTGCAGATAACAGCAAGGCACGGAACGAGCTGGGATTCGCTCCACTGGTTGGGCTTGAGGAGGGACTGGCCCACGAATTCGAATGGTTGAGATCCCTCTAGCGTGTGCCACCGATGTTCCCCGGCATGGGAGATGAGTCAGATGGATGTCACCATACTGATACCGTTATACAACGAGACAGAAAGTCTTCGGGAGCTCTACAGCGCCATCCAGGCAAGCATGTCGCCTCTCAGCGTCACCTGGGAGGTTCTCTTCATCAACGACGGGAGTACCGACTCTTCCATGGACGTCCTGCGACAACTGTACGACGAATATGAGAACATCGGTGTGATCGCATTCGGCCGGAATCTCGGCAAGTCTGCTGCTATGGCGGTCGGATTCCGGGAGGCGATGGGAGAGGCTGTGATTACCATGGACGCCGATCTTCAGGACGATCCCGCTGAGATACCGCGAATGCTCGAACTCCTGGACGAAGGGTTCGACCTTGTCTCGGGCTGGAAAAGGGAACGAAAGGACCCTCTTTCGAAGCGCCTTCCGTCCAAACTCTTCAACTGGGCGACGGGGCTGGTGTCAGGTGTACATCTTCATGATATGAACTGTGGCCTGAAGGCCTACAAACGCGAAGTCGTCAAGACGATCAAGGTCTACGGTGAGCTCCATCGTTACACGCCCGTTCTCGCCTACTTCGCGGGATTCTCCGTTACGGAGGTTGTGGTGCGTCATCACCCCCGGCGTTTTGGGGAGTCGAAATTCGGCGCCGAGCGGTTCCTCAAGGGTTTCTTCGATCTTCTCACTGTTCTCTTTCTCAGGCGCTATATCACGAGACCCCTTCACCTCTTCGGCACAGTTGGAACCGCTCTCTTTACGGGTGGATTCGGGATCGGCATCTATCTGACGATCGTCAAGATCATGGGAGGCGCTATAGGCAGGAGACCGCTACTGACTCTCGGGATTCTCCTCATGGTTCTTGGCGTGCAGATCGTTTCGTTCGGTCTGCTCGGCGAAATGCTGGCGAATCTGCGTAGCGATGACATGAACTACCCGATCCGCGACCACTTGGTACGGCGAGGAGATGTCGCGCGCTAGGGCGCGGTCAAGAACACTTGCGACCTGATGTCGGGAAGATCCATGACGTTCGTTCTTTGCGACGGAATCCTCTCAAGGATCATCGAATGCCTGGCAAGACTGTTCCACTTGATGAAGGCGCCGGAGCGCGCATAGCCATCGTCGGGCCGGCCTACCCTCTGAGAGGAGGCAATGCGCTCTTCGTAGCTCATCTGGTTGACAGTCTGAGTTCGGATCACGATGTCTACGTGGTATCGTACAGTCGTTTGTATCCATCTGTGCTGTTTCCCGGCAAGACACAGATGAATCTGAGCCGCGACCCTGTCAGGACAACGGCCTCAAGACAGCTGATCGATTCCATCAATCCCGTGAGCTGGGTGCGAGCGGCCCGCTGGATGGCGGCGCCCGCGCGAAGGCCCGCTCTCGTGATCTTCACATGGTGGAACCCATTCTTCGGGCCCTCCCTGGGCGTGGTCGCGCGTCTCGTGAAGAGATGGACGGGATGCGGCGTCGTCTTCGTAGCGGAGAACGTCGTTTCCCACGAAAACAGGTTTGTGGACAGATTCCTTACACGGTTTGCTCTGTCGGCGGCCGACTACTTCCTGGTTCTCTCGGGTGTTGTGGCAAGCAGGATCCAGTCTTTTTTCCCCGGCGTTCCTGTTCGACAAGCTACTCTACCCATATACGATTGCTACAGAAACAGCGACGCGACGCGCGGCACGGAGCAGCTGCCGTCCATCAAGGAGGAACTTCAGCTCGAGCGTCCTCAGGTCCTCTTTTTCGGGTATGTCAGGGAGTACAAGGGGCTCAAGTATCTGATCGAAGCAATGCCGGCCGTCCTCAAGCAGGCAGATGTTGGACTCATGATCGTAGGGGAATTCTACGACGACAGGGACCGCTATGAGCGGCTGATAGACCGTCTGGGAATCAGGGAGCAGGTGACCGTGGTTGCTGAGCATGTTCCTGACGAGGCTGTGGGCAGATACTTCAGAGCAGCTGACCTTGTTGTGCTGCCCTACGTATCCGCGACTCAGAGCGGCATAACGCAGATAGCGTATGCTTTTGGCCTGCCTGTCGTCAGTACCAACGTAGGAGGGCTCCCGGAAGTGGTGACGGACGGGGAAACGGGCTATATTGTGAGCCCGGGCGATCCCGAGGCGCTCGCTGAGGCCATCGTCCGCTTTTTCACTGGGGCAGAAGCGGAACGAATGCGCTCCAACGTGGAGGACGAGGCGCGCCGGGACCGCGCTGGAGAACTGATGAGACGAGCTATCCGCGACTTCCTTGAGATGGAGAGCACGCAGCGTGAGTAAACCATCCGTCTATGCGGTCGTCGTCAACTGGAATGGTCTCGGCGTCATCGGAGACTGCCTCCGCTCGCTGGAGAAGTCCGACTACGAGAACCTCACAACATTGGTTGTGGACAATGCGTCGACCGATGGATCGCTTGACTTCATCAAGCACTCGTTTCGAGGGGTGAGGCTGGTTGAAACAGGACGAAACCTCAGGTACGCAGGCGGAGCGAATGCTGGATTCAGGCGGGCCATCGAGAGCGGAGCGAACTACGTGCTTCTCCTGAACAATGACATCGAGATAGCGCGGGACGCCATCTCAGAGCTTGTGCGTGTTGCGGAGAGCCGTAGCGACGCCGGCCTGCTTGGCCCCAAGATCTACTACCATGAGCCGCCTGATCTCATCTGGTCAATGGGAGGAAGCGTGTCGTTCTGGAGCGGCAATATCCGTCACCTTGGATTGAGGACTCGAGACGTTGGACAGTATGAACAAGTGGTCGATGTTGACTATCTCACTGGATGCGCCTTGCTGGTCCCGGTGACGACCCTCAGATCCGTAGGGTATCTCGACGAGAGCTATCACATGTACAATGAGGACACTGACTGGTGCGCCAGGGTGAGAAGAGAGCAACTCAAGTGCCTCGTGGTGCCGTCAGCACATCTCTGGCACAAGGTTTCTACGAGTTCCGGGGGTGGACTGACGGCGTACAAGGTGTACCATCGTATCATGAGTACCATGATGTTCTTCCGGCGCTACGCGCGCCTGTATCACTGGTTAGGCATTATTCCCGCAACCGCGGTGAGGACCTTGGGATTCGCGTTAAGGGGACTTCTGACAGGGAAACGGGAGAACGTCTCCGCTGTCGCGCGAGGTGTGCTGGACGCTGCTCTAAGGAAGGGGAGAACAGAGAGATATGGCTAGCCGGTCCTTCTCTGTAGCTGCCGTACTGATCCTCGGCATGATGCTCGCTGTCGGGGTTCTCGGCGGCTGTTCGAACTCGGAGGACGACACGAGTGTGTCCCCGACAAGACTCGTAATCTTCGCGATCGATGCCGCCAATTGGAACGTGCTCACCCCGATGCTCGAGGCAGGGGAGCTTCCCAACATCGCGGGCCTGCTGCGGCGAGGGTCATACGGCATTCTGAAGAGCGGTGTGCCCATCCAGTCTCCTCAGATGTGGACAAGTATCGCGACGGGCGTCGTACCGGAACGGCACGGCATCACGCGCTTTGTCGCGGAGCTTCCGGGGGGAACCAAGGAAGTCCCGGTAACGAACAACATGCGCCGTGTGAAAGCCTTCTGGAACATCCTATCCGAGAGAGACATCTCTGTCGGTATCGTAGGATGGTGGCCGAGCTGGCCCGTCGATGAGGTGAACGGATTCATGATCGCTCAGAGAGCGTGGCCCGTTAACTGGAGCTTGCACGGCATTCCGTTCGGCGCGGCCCGTGACAGAGACGGACGCCTGATCACGGATGCTTTCCCCGGACGAACCTGGCCGGAGTCGCTTTATGAGGAATTCGAGGCTTTCATTGTAACTGAGGAAGATGTAACTACGCGGGAACTCGACCAGTTCTTCGCGGATTCGCGTTTCACGGATCCCTCCAGACAGTTTCATGCCCGCTGGGTGTATGCCAAGGACAAGACGTTCGCCGACGCGGGCTTGCACTTCCTGGTGCGGGAGCAACCGGACGTCTTCGCGGTGTATCTCCAGGGAACGGACGTCGTTTCCCACTACTATTGGGGCTACCAGGAGGACGCGGGATTCACGGTGCGACCGGAAGACGCGCGTATGTACGGTCGCGTAGTGAAGAACTACTACGCTTTCATCGATAAAACAATAGGACGCTACCTGGAAGTTGTCGATGAAAACACGGCCATTCTGGTAGTTTCGGATCACGGCTTCGAAACAAAACAGGATCTGAAGCTACGATGGGAACGTGGAGAAAGGATTCGTACGGAGGAGGGCGGAAAGGATGTGCCTTGGGATCACGGGAACGACGGCGTGATCATCTTTGCCGGTCCCGGGGTCAAGACGGAACATCGAATGGTGAATCATGCGTCGGTAGTCGATATCACGCCGACCGTTCTTGCCTATCTGGGGCTTCCGGCGGCTGAAGACATGGACGGGCGCCCGTTGAACGAGTGCTTCGAAGAAGCGTTTCTCACACAGCATCCGATTGTCTGGACTCCCACATATGAGAGCGGGGAACCGCTCGGAAGTGAGTTCCCGATCGAGTCACCGATCGATGAGGGTATCCGGGAGAAGTTGAGGTCGCTCGGCTACATTGAGTAGTCGTTGCGATCGGAGGAGTCTGATGGCAGACACAGTGCGATTCGACTGCAGACTCTACCTTGGCGACAGACCTTGTTGCTGGGGCGGGGAGTGCGATGGGTGTGCTCATTATCAGCCCATGGGAACAAGACTTCTGATCATCAAGCTTGCAGCGGCCGGAGACGTTCTGCGCACCACATCAATTCTGGAGCCGCTGAAGCGGAAATATCCTCAATCGCACGTTACTTGGGTTACGGACGCCAACGCGCTTCCCCTGATTGCGTTGAACCCGTACATCGATCGTGCCGTAGCTTTTGAGTTCGATGTCACACTGACTCTCATCGCTCAGAGATTCGATGTGGTAATCTGCCTCGATAAGGAACCCCGCGCGGGTGCCCTCATGAACATTGCCACGGCCGATCACAAGCTGGGTTTCGGGCTCTCCGAGTGGGGGACGACGGAGCCTGCAAGCGGTGGCGCTCAATACGATCTTCATCTCGGGCTGTCTGACGAACGGAAGTTCAATGAGAACGAGAGAACGTACCCCGAGATCTTCTGTGAGATCGCCGAGGTCGACTACGCGGGCGAGCCGTACTTGCTTGTGCTTCCGGATGAATCAATCGAATACGCGAGTAAGTTCGTGGATGCAATCAGTCCAGCGACGCCTCTCGTCGGTCTCAATGTGGGAGCAGGTCGAGTGTTTGCGAACAAAGCCTGGACGCGGTCCGGCCACGCGGCTCTTGTCGAACGGATAACCAACGATCTCGGCGGGACGGGTCTGATCCTCGGGGGCTCCGATGAGCAGGAGGCGATCGCCGATATCGTATCGCTGTCCAAAGGAGTGGGCATCGCGGGTGGACACCACACGCTCATGGACTTCGCAGCGATCGTAGGCAGACTGGACGCTCTTGTTACCGGCGATACGATGGCTCTCCACATTGCCGTCGCACTGGGTGTCCCGACCGTGGCGCTCTTTGGACCAACCGCTCACCAGGAGATAGATCTGTTCGCTCGTGGCTCCAAGGTGGTATCAACCGCCGACTGTGCCCCATGCTATCGTAGATCGTGTGATGTCAGTCCCTCGTGCATGGACACTATCGGTGTGGCTGAGGTCTTCGCAGCATTGGTCGAGACATTGGAATCCGAGGATCAGTAAGATGAGACGCAAGAGGCCGATGGAGACAGAGACGAGACCGGTTCTGCTGCGCCTTCCGGTATTTGCACTGGGTTTCGCCCTTGCCATAGGAGCGTACCTGGGAGCTTTCGGGGTGCGGACGAGCGGTTTCAATGCCAGGATAACCGCGGGACAGATCATCCCCATAGTTGGTATCTGTCTCCTCTCTTATCTTGTCCTCGGTTTGCTCGCGATCTTCCCCATGCTGTTTGGCCGATCGAGAAAGCCCGACATCTCGCGAGCCGAGCGTCGCCTTACCTTCGCTATGGCGACGGTGACGATCTGGGCGCTTTCCACTCTCACCTTCCTGCCTATGAAGGGCTCCGAGACATTCGTTCGCGCCGGCACGCTGACCACCTTCCAGTTGAATGTGATAGGGGTAACCGTGGTGCTCCTCGGAGGCCTCTTGCTGGGGTGGCTGGTGGGGGTCATCGTAGTGCGCGTTGTTACGCATCTGAGAAACACACTCACGAAACGCGGGATGCATGCTGTCACTCTGGTCCCCCTTATTGCCGCCGTTCTCGTGCTGGCAATAGGGCCGGGGTTGCGGAGAAAGGTCAGCCCTCACTTCTCGCTGCCTGCTTGGGAAGCGGGAGCAGAGATGCCGCGCGTTATCGTGATCGGTGTGGATGGGTGTGACTGGGAGATTCTGGGGCCACTCGTGGAGACCGGCGAGCTCCCCAATTTCGAAAGCCTGATGCGGCGAGGTTGGTATGGTCGCCTGCTCACTTCGGAACCGATGATTTCGCCCAGAATATGGACAACAATAGCAACGGGCAAGGTACCGGAGAAGCATGGCATTCTGGGTTTCGTGAATTTGAAGGGCGTTCCGGTCAACGCCGGGATGAGAACGGCACCGGCCATATGGGAGATAGTGTCCGGCTATGGCGGCGTCGTAGGTGTGGTTGGGTGGTACGTGACGTGGCCGGCTGACAACGTCAACGGTTTCCAGATTTCTGATAGGCTCCACTCACTCCTGAGAGGCCCTTTGCAGATCCTGCACAGTCTTCAGGGAGAGCCAACAAATGAACGACTCAGCCACTTTGGCTCGTTTGCAGTCGATCCTGACTACAAGCGTTTCGACAAGAGCGATAAGCTGTATCAACAGAACAGAATAGTCGACGAACCATTGAGATGGGGGTACCTGAGAGACGAGATCTATGCCTCCATCGCCGACCGTTTGATCCCCGAATACGATCCCAATTTTGCAGCTGTCTATTTCAGAGGCGTCGATTTCGTACAGCACTTCTTCTGGCAGTACTCGGACCCAGAACCGTTCGCGTTTGTGACACCGGAAGATATCAGAGCCTACGGAGATGTTATTCCGAGCTACTACAGATACACGGACCGTCTGCTGGGCAGGCTGCTTGAATCAGTGGGAGATGACACGAATGTCCTGCTCGTGTCCGATCACGGTTTCCAACCTCGCCTGGAACTCAACCCCAGCATGCCGCAGCTTACGGGAATGCACGACAAGCATGGTGTCATAATAGGGGCCGGACCCGCCTTCCAGGCGCTCGGCCAGTTTGACGACGCCACAATTCTTGACATCGCTCCAACCTGTCTCGCCGTTCTCGGCCTGGCGGTGCCGGACGACATGGACGGTCGCATTCTTGTGAAGACGATTCGCCCGAGCCATCTCTTGCGCTACCCCCTGAACTCCGTAGAAAGCTACGACACTGCTCTCGCGAGAGAGAGCAAGGAACTCGGTTCGACGCTGGACGAATCGATCAAGGAACAGCTCAGATCCCTCGGCTACATCGAGTAATCGAGTAGAAGGGCTTGCATTCAAGCCATGGAGGACCTTTGCGTCCATTCACAGGACCAAGGAGTAGTGGAACTCACTTCAGGATAGGCTCCGTCTTTGGAATCATCCTGGTGACGGCCATTCTCCAGGTTCTCAGTCAGATGCTGCTGGCGCGAGGGCTTCCGAAGGAGTCCGTTGGCATAGTCTCTCTTCTTCTGGGAGCCCTGCCGCTTCTATCGACGATCTCCCTGCTCGGCCAGGAGCCCGCAACAGTACGCTTCGTCGCTCGTTCATCCGGCGAAACCTACAACATCCCCGCGCACGTTCAGCGAGTTCTCATAGCCGTCGTGCCGCTCGGCATCGCCGTGGGCGTCATCGCCGGCTTGTTCTACGCCTTGACGCTTCTGTCACTTTTAACGCTTGTCATTCTGGTGGCATCGCAAAACGCCATCCTCCTGGTAACCGGTGTAGAGCGGGCGCGACACCATTACGAACGAGCGATGCTCTGGAGACAGATGCCGACCATTTCGACGGCGGTGATGTTCACAGCTGCATTCGTGACCAATCACATGGATCTGACCTCGGTCCGATACTCAATGATGCTCGCTTTCGGGGTCTCGGCGATCTTGCTTGGGATCAGGGGCACACGTCGTAGCCCCAGCAGAGGCCCAGCGGGCGCCGCAGACCTTCAGCGCGTTCCCCCCTCCGTGTTGAGAGAGGGGCTCCTCTTCCTGGGAACGGGCCTTTCCTTCTCAGTGATGGTCGGACTCGACAAACTCATCATAGGGAAGATGCTCACCTACTCTGATCTCGCGGTCTACGCCACCATATTCGCTACAATGAAGGGGTTTGATTTCCTGTTCTACTCGATCGGATACGTCCTCATGCCCAGTGTTGGCAGGATGGGGCGCATTCGCATCGGGCGCTATTTTGGCGCAATCGCCCTTCTCGCTGTCGGCGTGTCTTCGGCCTACTTCTTCTTCGGCGAGTATGTGGTACACCTCCTGTACGCGGGGCGCTATGACTCAGGTTCATATCTGATCCTGCCTTTCATCTTGTCCGGCGCGTTCAAGCTGTTCTACTCTATTCCGACCAGCCTGATCGGGGGACGGCTGCCTCGAATTGTCTTGAAGCAGTTCATGTGGCTCAACCTCGGGACGATGGCCGTCAACATAGTGCTCACGATCGTTCTAGTAATGAGGAGCGGGCTGATGGGGGCGGCCGTGGCGACAGCCATTGCATGGGGAATGCGTCTGGCGGGCGGATTGTTGATACTGGCGAGATACCGTTCCCATCTTGGAGAGAGACCGGAGAGCGGCGCCACCAGGAAATCCTGAGGCTCCTGTCTATCCGAGCAACCTGAACCAACACATGGGAGAGTCGTGAATGTCTCACAAGAGAGGCAAATGGGCGCGCAATAAGTCCACACAGGAGACGACAGGCAACATCCGATCTATCTTCGGCAACAGGGCCACGCTCATCTCACTCGCCATCATCATTGGGATAGGACTTGCCTACTTCCACAAAATCATATTCGGCGGTGAGATCCTGACGGGCGGAGATGTTCTAGCCGGAGCAGCCATATTCGAAGACTACGCAACTGAGCGAATCGCGGGCGGACAGATGCCGCTCTGGAACCCATACATTTTCTCAGGGATGCCGTTCCTCGATAGCATGACCTGGAACGGAATCGTCTACCCCAACTACTGGATCCGGACGCTCTTTGAGAGTGTACCCGGTGTCACGCTCCCGCGACTCTTCTTTCTGGTTATCCACTATCTAATCGCGGGTGTCGGCACGTTCTTCTTTCTCCGATCGAGGAAGGTCGGTCACGCCGGCTCTGTGATCGCAGGCGTAGCGTTCATGCTTTCCCCACATCTGGTAGGACTTGCCGCGATAGGCCACGGGGGGAAAGTCCTGAGTTCCGCCTACATCCCCCTGCTCCTTCTGGCCGCTTTCAGGCTCCTCGAGACCGGACAGCGTCGTTGGGTGGCAATCCTCGCAACTGTGGGAGGACTGCAGTTCCTGGCGCGGCACGTCCAGGTCAGCTACTACACGTGGCTCGCCGTTGGGCTCGTTCTGGTCTTCTATCTTGTCACTGCAGGACGCGACGGCGAACGCCCTCGCGTCCTGTGGCAGAGAACGGGCCAGCTTCTGATGGCCGGCATTCTTGCCGCGACCCTGGCGGCCGTTCTCCTGTTGCCGCTCATGAACTACTCTGACCTGTCCACGAGGGTGGCGGATGGAGGGGGAATGGGGTTCGCCGAGGCTACCATGTGGTCGTTCCACCCAATGGAGCTCGCAACACTCCTCGTTCCATCAGCCTTTGGACTCTCAGGCGAGACCTATTGGGGAACAATGCCGTTTCAGCAGGTCTCACACTACGTCGGCTTTGTCGTTCTGGCCCTGGCCGCTGTCGCTGTCTTCCGAAAGAGAGATCGTGACGTTCGCTTCCTTCTGCTTCTCGCGATAGTCGGGATCTTTCTCTCGTTCGGTCGCCACATCGGTCCTGTCTATCGTCTCATGTACGACGGGCTGCCGGGATTCAATCGATTTCGTGTCCCTGCTCTCTTTCTTCTCCTCTCTCAGTTCTCACTTGCAGCATTGGCCGGACACGGCGCCAGTGCTCTCCTGGGCGAGGTGAAGTCGTCCGGAACCCTCTCGAAGAACAGGGAACACGGCGAAGCGAGAACGGGATGGTTGCGCTGGGCCATAGGCACTGCGGCAGTCGGGATCGGTGTGGGGTTGGTAGTGATGCTCTCTCGCTCGTCCATCGAACAGGCCGCATCCGCAGCCCTGATGGCGAAGTACACGGGCGCCGCCGCGTCGCAACTCAGGCATGTGGGCGCCAGAGCTGCGACAATGGCGGGAAGGGACGCCGGCATACTGATTGCCTTTGCGGCGGCAACAGGCGTTGCCATCTTCGTCGCATCCACCAGAAGACTTGCCGGCTGGATAGTAGCGGTGCTGCTGTTGGGACTCGTGGTATGGGACCTGTCAACTGTAAACGCCCGCTTCGTTCACCCCGAGCCGATGAGAGCACTCTCTTCCTACTTCCCGGAAACACAGGTTATGAGCTACCTGAAGCAGCAGCCCGGCGTTTTCAGAGTGGCTCCCATGGGGCAGGAGTTCTCGTCGAACGAGTGGATGTACCACCGAATTGAATCGATCGGCGGATATCATCCGGCGAAGCTTCAGACGTACAATCGCCTTATGGAGCGACTCGGAATCGGCGACCTCAGATTTCTTGCTCTCACGAACGTTCGCTATATCGTTGGACCTGAACAGGACCTGGGGCACCCGGCCTTCAGAATGGTCGCGCCGCGCGTTCATGAGAATCTCGCCGCAATGCCGCGAGTCTTCCTCATGGGCAGCGCAAAGACGGTACAGTCTGAAGACCTGGCACTGGCCGAACTCACGACAGACGGGTTCAACCCCACAGTTTACGCCATAGTCGACCGGGAACTGCCCGGTCCGGTCGACGAGGTGGGGAATAGCACGATTGAGCTCATCTCGCATCTGCCTGAGAGAATCGTCGTAAGTGCAGAGATCATGCAACCTTGTCTTCTCGTTTTCTCTGAGATATACTACCCAAGAGGGTGGAAGGCGTTCGTCGACGATGAGGAAACTCATATCTATCGGACGAACTATGCCTTCCGCTCAGTCTACCTGGAACCGGGGAGCCATACGGTCGTCATGAGCTACACGGCCGAAGGACTCAGGGCCGGGCTTCTTCTTTCAGTACTGTCGGCGGTGATCATCGCTCTTCTCTGGGCGCTGCCGACGAGACGCAGGAACCGGAGAGAATAGATGAAGGTCTTGGTCATAGTCCCGACCTACAACGAACGGGAGAATCTAGGCAGGCTGGCTCCGTTGGTACTGTCGCAGCTTCCGGATGTTCGCCTTCTGGTGGTGGATGACGGCTCTCCTGACGGGACCGGCGAGGTGGCTGACAGACTGGCGGCCGAGGACGACCGTGTGCACGTCCTGCATCGCCCGAAGAAGATGGGGCTTGGATCCGCATACGTCCAAGGTTTTCACTATGCCCTGGGCACCGACGCGGATCTTATCATCCAGATGGACGCCGACTTTTCGCACGATCCGAATGTAATCCCCGATCTCGCGAGAGAGGCCGAGAACTACGACGTGATTCTCGGATCCCGCTACATCACGGGCGCCAATGTAGTCAATTGGCCGCTCAGGCGTCTTTTCCTGAGCTATTTCGCGAATGTCTACACGCACATCATCACGGGCCTTCCGGTGAGAGATTCCACCGGCGGTTTCAAGTGTTTCAGAAGGAACGTACTGGCGACAATCGACCTCGATGCCATCAGGTCGGACGGCTACTCGTTCCAGATCGAAATCAACTTCCGCTGTTGGAGAAAGGGCTTCTCCATCAAGGAGATCCCGATCATCTTTGTGGACAGACACGCAGGGACGTCCAAGATGTCCAGGCGGATCGTATGGGAAGCGATATGGCTCGTATGGCGTCTGCGGCTCGACCGGATACTGAGAAAAGTGTGAACTCTCCCGAAAGGACTCTCGATCTCTCGATCGTGATCGTCGGGTACAACAGCCGCGGTGACCTCGATGGATGTCTCAGGGCCATAGAGGCGTGCGCCGATGGAGTTGCGTGCGAGACGATTGTCATCGACAACGCGTCATCAGATACGACGGTGGATCTGGTCACGCAGGAGTTCAAATGGGTCAGGCTCTTTCAGAATTCCAGTAACGTAGGATTGGCGAGAGCCGTCAACAGGGGCATCAGAGAGGCAAGTGGACGCTACATTCTTGTCCTGAACCCGGACATACAGATCAGGAATGGTTCGCTGGACGCTCTGCTTGCCTTTATGGACAGTCACAACGACGTAGGTATGGCGGGAGCGAAGCTTCTCAACACCGACGGGAGTCTTCAGCATTCGTGTCGTAGATTCTACACGTTCTGGACTCTAGTTCTGAGAAGGACGTTTCTTGGGACACTGTTCAAGCGCAGCCGGACGATCCGACGGCACCTGATGCTCGACTACGACCATGAGGCAGAGCGCGAGGTGGACTGGATACTTGGCGCATGCATGATGGTGCGGCGAGAGGCTCTGGCCGATGTAGGTCCGATGGACGAGCGTTTTTTCCTCTATTTCGAGGATGTAGACTGGTGCTACAGGATGTGGCGCGGCGGATGGAAGGTACAGTACGTTCCGGCAGCCGTCATGACGCACCGCCATGCCAGAGAGAGCGCCAAGCCGGGCATCAGCCGGCAACTTGTAGCGCATCTACTTTCGCTTGCACATTTCTATGAGAAGTGGGGAGGAGTCATCTACGCTCTGAAGAAGCACAGGCGAATCATCATGACGTCACTCCTTCTCGCCTCCGACGTTGTGGCCATCAACGCGGGCTTTGTGCTAGCCTACCTGCTCCGTTCCAGCCTGCGGGGCCTGCTGACCAAGCCTCTCTTCGGCGTGGAGATCTATGGCAATTTCCTGATCTTCTCAAACATCATGTTCCTGATCACATTTGCCTTCTTCGGGCTCTACAACACCAGACAGGAGCGCGAGCCCTCAGCCGATACGTTCCTCCGCGTGATTCGGGCATCAGCTCTGGCAGCCATTGTCCTGATGGCCAGTACATTCCTCGCCTCCAGCACTGTCTACTCACGCGTGCTCGTAGGAACATTCAGCATACTGGCAGCGTTTGTGGCGTCGATTCAGCGCGCAGGACTCAAAGTGCTCCACAGCCAGATCAGAGCGGGGAGCTTCGACCTCGCGCGTGTCGCAATTGTTGGAACCGGGAGAACAGCAGTGCGTCTTGCTGAACGTATCGCATCCCGTCCGGATCTCGGCTACGATCTCGTGGGACTCGTGGATCCTGGAATCGGCGCGCACGAACCCTCAGCGATCCCGGTTATCGGCACCCTCGAGAACCTCGCAGGTCTTGTCGACACCCAGAGACTTGAGGAGATCATATTCGCTGACCCGGAGCTGCCTAACTCGGAGATCTCAGACTTCCTGCTGCTGGCCAGGCGAAGTACGGTAGACGTGCGGATGGTCTCGGGACTGACGGGAATCATGACACAGCGGGCACGGGTTGAGGAGTTCCTCGACACGCCGGTTGTAACGTTTGAGCGCGAAGCTCTCCTGGGTGCGAAGGGAGGGGTGAAACGCGCGCTCGATGTCACGGGTGCAGCCGTTCTGCTGGTACTATGGTCGCCGATAGTGGCGCTGTCTGTTCTTGGAACAAGAGCAACACGGCGCCGCGGGCCTCTCATGCCGAGTGAGCGTGTCGGCCGGGATGAGGTCGTGTACCGGATGCTCGTGCTTCATCCAGAAGGCTCAGAGCGTCCGCTCAGGCGCTTCTCTGTGCGGCATGGTTTGGACCGCTTCCCAGCGCTCATCAATGTCCTCAGGGGCGAGATGAGTCTGGTCGGACCCGAGCCTCTTGGGCCTGCCGTGGCAGACCGGTGCGATACCAGATCTCGCGTCAGGTTTGACGCGAGGCCGGGCATCGTCGGACTTTCTCGGGTTGCCGGCAGTGGAACGCGTCCCGCCGACGCTGCCGCTCTCGATGCCTACTACGTTCAGAACTGGTCACTTGGAAGTGATCTCCGGATCGTTATGCGGTGGTTTCTTCGATGTGTCGCGGGACACTCAGGGCCTTAAGATTGTCACGACATTGATGGAGCAGTACAACACTGATGGAGGTGTTTGAACATATGCGCACCGTTTTACTGGCCCTCGTTCTATTGGCCACGACGCTTTTCTGGGTGACGGATTCTGCGTCAGGCGGGGATTGGGAGACCGTCGATACTCCAAATGACGTGAAGATCTTCGACATGGACATCGAAGGCGGCACCATCTGGCTCGCGACCCACGGCGAAGGGCTCGCAGGATACGACGGAGACAACTGGGTCACCCACAAGAACGAGGACGGCGGAATCCGCAGGGACAGTTGGAACTACCGAGTATATGTAGACAGCGAGAACCGCAAGTGGGTGACGAGGGACAGCGAACTGACCATAGACCGCCTTGAAGACAATGGAACGTTTTCAAACAAGACCGACGACTTGTGGTCATACTACAACTACCCTGCAGACCTTGCCAACAAGAGGGTTTTCTCTGCTGCCGAGGATCTGAGCGAGCGCGTATGGTTCGGGATGCGCGACGAGAATCACAGCAGCACCGGCACTCTGGAACTCTACATTGACCATGGTGATACGATCGAATGGGTACACTACGATAATGCATGGACACCTGACTCCACGCATTTCTCGGATGATGATGTGCGAGCTCTGGTCGTTGACCACGACGGTCGACTCTGGATCGGATACAACGCAGCAGGAATCGATGTCTGGGACTACGGTGACCCCCTCACATTTGCAGACGATGAGTGGGTTCACTACGGCGAAGGCTCTGAGCTGCCGGATGATCAAGTGCATACGCTGGCCATCGGAAGTGACGGCCGTGTGTGGGCAGGAACACTCGGAGGTCTCGGTGTCTTCAACCCCTCGTCTGAGAGCTGGACGACAGTGGACGGGCTGCCGGGGAATCAGGTACGAGCGCTCGCAGAGGATGGACAGGGGCACATGTGGGTTGGAACCAACGAAGGGGTCGCCATGCTCTACGGTAACCTCGGAGTCGCCTACACGTATGACGAATCGGACGGTCTGGCTGACGACCGGATCGATCACATCGCAGTAAACAGAGCCAACGGCGATGTCTGGGCTGTCTCGGTGAATGAACTCATTGATGATACCGACCTGAATCTCTTAAGGTCTGGAATTACAGCAGGAGCACGTAACCTCTTTGTCTACCCGAATCCCTGGCGGGAAGCTGAATCGGCTCAGATGGTGCAGCTCTACGGCGCACCCGAAGGGTCACGGGTACAGATCCTTGACCTGAGCGGGCAGCTTATGGCTCAGCTTGAACCCAGTGAGCCGTATATGTGGAACTCCCTTGACAGTTCATTCGATGAAGTGCCGAGTGGCGTCTACATTGTGAGAGTCAGACTTCCGAACGGGAATGTCGAGTTCCTGAAAGTGGCCATTATCCGCTAGGCAGCGTGCTCCAGCCTTCCGGACGACTCCGGGAGCTTCGGAACGAGCGCAATGAAAGGCATCAGGAAAACCATGGGGCGGGATCAGCAGGAAGCAAGAGCCTTGATCGTTGGAGCGGGTGCGGCGGGCCGCATGGTGGCCGAGGAGATGCGCCTAAGGCCGGAGTACGGTTACAGAGCAGTTGGTTTCCTGGACGACGATCCCGGCAAGATAGGCTGCGAGATCTCAGGCATCCCGGTTGTAGGATCGATCAGCGATCTTGTTGCGAATGTCAAGACACAAGATATCAATGAGATCGTGATCGCCATGCCGTCAGCCTCCGGACACACGATCCGGGAGGTTGTCGGACTCTGTGAAGAGGCGTGCACTTCCTTCAAGATCGTTCCGGGGATATGGGAGATCATCCTCGGTGACGTGACCATCAGCCAGCTGCGGGAGGTAAGACCGGAGGATCTTCTGGGCCGCGAGACGGTTTCCCTGGACCAGGAGGCCATGACCGGGGACCTCGGCGGCAAACGGGTTCTGATCACGGGCGCCGGCGGTTCGATCGGATCGGAACTGGCAAGGCAGGTGGCTGCCTTCGATCCCCAACACATACTTCTGATGGGTCGTGGTGAGAACAGCATCTACGCCATCGATCAGGAGCTGGGACAGTACTACCCGAACGTGCAGAAATCCGCCATCATAAGCAGCATCAGCGATGCTCACGCACTCGAGAGCATCTTCCGTGAGTATCGTCCACAGATCGTCTTCCACGCAGCGGCTCACAAACACGTGCATCTGATGGAGGCCTACCCAGACGAGGCCATAAAGAACAACGTCACCGGCACCAAGAACCTGGTGGACGCGGCGGTGCGCTATGGATCCGAACGGTTCGTAATGCTCTCCACCGACAAGGCCGTGAGACCGATGGGCGCCATGGGGGCATCAAAAAGGCTCGCGGAGTCTATTCTCATTGAGCGCGCCGCGCGGGGATGCGACACGAAGCTCATGGCTGTTCGATTCGGGAACGTCCTTGCCAGCAGGGGCAGTGTCGTCCCGCTCTTTCGTCAGCAGATTCGCCTCGGCGGACCGGTGACGGTCACACATCCCGACGTCACCAGGTACTTCATGACCATCAGAGAAGCGGCGATGCTGGTCCTCGAAGCAGGGCTCTCAGGACATGGAGGAGAGGTCTTTGTTCTCGACATGGGCGAGCCAATCCGCATCGCGGACCTCGCAGCCCACCTGATTCGCCTCTCAGGACTCGAACCCGGCAAGGACATTGCTATTGAGTTCTGTGGCCTTAGACCGGGGGAAAAGCTGCACGAAGAACTGTGGTATTCAAACGAGACGCTCTCTCGAACGTCGCACGACAAGGTTATGGTGGTTCAATCCCCCGCCGCTGGATTGCTCAGCGATCTCAGCGAGCGTATCGAGCATTTGGAAGACCTGGCCCGTGTGTGCGACCGCGACCAGATATTGCTGGAACTCGCCCAGATCTTCCCCAACATGAAACCCAGGACGAAGCATGACGAAGCAGACACCGGCAGCTGAGGGTGGCACACCTGTACGCGGTGACTACCTTCCATTCGCCAGACCATCAATCGGACAACCAGAGATAGACCTCGTTGTGGAAACCCTCAGATCTGGTTGGCTCACGGTCGGTCCCCGTACGAGGGAGTTCGGGCGAAAGATCGCAGAGTATGTCGGCGTGCCGGAAACCGTTGCGCTGAGTTCGTGCACGGCGGGCCTCCACCTGGCACTCGACGCATTCGGCGTAGGCTCTGAAGACGAAGTTATTCTCCCGGCGCTGGATTTTGCGTCAGGCATAAACACAGTGCTCCATCTTGGCGCACGTCCAGTCCTTGTTGACGTTGACCGCGAGACGCTGAACGTCACCCCTGAGATCTTCGAATGTTCGATAACGGATCGCACGAAGGTACTCATGCCCGTTCATTTCGCGGGTCGCCCCTGTGACATGGACGGGATCCTCGAACTTGCCCGCGCCAGGGGGTTGCGCGTCCTCGGAGATGGCGCCCACGCCATAGGAGCGGACATCGGAGGCAGAAAGATCGGTTCGATGGCCGACGCCACATCATTCAGCTTCTACGTGACCAAGGGCATAACAACGGGTGAGGGTGGCGCCATCGCGTCTCCCGATCCCGATCTGATCGCGAAGGTTGCACGACTGAGCCTTCACGGAATGAGCAGCGATGCGTGGAAGCGGTACAGTGACCGTGGACCGTGGTACTACGAAATTCTCGAGCCGGGCTACAAATACAACATGAACGATGTCCTTGCGGCGCTTGGCCTCAAGCAGATGGACCGCGTGGACGAATTCGGAGACCGTCGGACCGAGCTTGCTCGCATCTACAGCGATGCCTTCGCCGTAATGCCTGAGGTCGAACCGCCACCCGATTACACTCAGGGGCGCCACGCTTGGCATCTCTACCCTATACGAATCGAGATCGACTCTCTCACGATCGACCGTGATCGTTTCATTAGAGACTTGATCGAGGAAGGGATAGGCGCAAGCGTGCACTTCATTCCACTGCACTACCATCCGTATTTCAGGGACCGGCTTGGCTACCGTAAGGGAAGCTTCCCAGAGACAGAGCGGTACTTCGAACGCGCCATCTCGCTTCCGATCTATCCGTCGATGACTGACGACGATGCAAGAGACGTCGTCACGGCAATCGCCAAGCTGGTGGACTACTACCGGAGGTAGTCGGTGTGGGAATGGACCTCTCGACTGTCCTTGCCGAGAAGGAATGGCACGCGCTCGTCGCGAAGGACGACGCGGCATCCTTCTTCCAGACACCTACGTGGAGTTCCCTCGTCAGTCTCCTGCCGGGATGGTTCTCGGTAGCTCTCGCCGCTCGCGTCGACGGAGAGCTGGTCGCAGCGCTGCCGTTCTTGAGACACGAGCGACGGGGCCTTGTGACACTTGAGTCTATGGCGTTCGGCACCTACGGTGGAGTTCTCCTCTCGCCGGAAGCTTCACCCGATGCCGCACC
>JAUVLP010000229.1 GCA_030600655.1 Candidatus Eiseniibacteriota bacterium | reverse complement strand
CTGTAAGCCTTCATGCCGCATTCACTCCACGAGCCCAAGCTCTCTGAGCCTCTTCATAGTGAGTCCATCCCTGCGATCCGTTTTCTGACGCCCCCCAAAATTCACGTGTGTTTCCAGAAGCCCCTCTATATGCCTCGCCAGTACGTCGGTCTCGATGTTCACCATTCTTCCTGTCTTGTAGTTGCCTGCGATCGTGTTGCGCAATGTCTCGGGGATCAGGGCGATTGTAACAGTTCGCTCTGAGGTGCCCGAGACGGTCAGACTCGCACCGTCAATCGTAATCGACCCGCGCAGAACGATGTATTTCATGAAGTCCGGCACGAGCTCAATCACTAGTTCGACGCTCTCTCCGGAACGCGTCATGCTTACAATCGTCCCTGTTCCATCCGCATGGCCGGTGACCATGTGTCCGCCGAGTCTGTCACCAAGTCTGAGCGCCCTCTCGAGGTTGACCTCTGTCCCCGATCGAAGTGTCCCCAGTGTCGTCAGATTCAGCGTCTGAGGAACAACATCAACTGTGAAGCATTCAGCTGTACTTGAAGTAACGCTAAGGCAAATCCCATCCAGCGCCACACTCTCACCTTGCGAGAGCTCTGAAGCGAACGAAGCGGCCACTGTGACTGATGCCCCGGCGTCAGTGTGCGCAACGGACCTGATCCGTCCTGTTTCCTCCACGAGTCCTGTGAACAAAGGCACTACCTCCTGGCCGCGGCTCTGCCCTTTCGCATGATATCGGCTGTCGTGATATCGGCTGTAAAGAGCGCATCCGACTCCACAGTGGTCCAACACCCTTCTGAGAAAACGCAGTCAGGGAACCGTATTGTTCCCAATGCCGCAGGCGCACCCGCTCCAATCAGCCTAGGCGCGATGAAGAAAGAAACTCTGTCGACCAGACCGGCATTCAGGAGTGAGGTGGCGAGCCGTGGTCCTCCCTCACACAGAATGTCCAGGAATCCCTGCTGAGCTGCGCGCCGGAGAATCTCCTCGAGATCGAGCCCACCTTCCCCGACCGCGGCGGTCCAGATCTCGGTCCCCGTTCGCTCAAGACAATCACGGCGCTCCGTGGCCGTCTCAAGCCCCGTCACGATGATAGTTCTGTTCTCCTTTGCGTCCTTGACGAGTTCGGCGGTATCCGGCGTCTTGAGCGTGGAGTCGATCACCATCCTCGCAGGCTGGCGTTTCCCGCCTTCAGGACGACGGTCTGTCAGTTTCGGATTGTCGGCCAGAACCGTTCCCACCCCTACAAGCACTGCGTCCACCTGGGAACGCATCCTGTGCACAAGGGCACGGGACTTCTCAGAGGAAATGACGAGCGCCCCCCCGTCCCCGGCTGCGACACGGCCGTCGAGCGAGACAGCGAGCTTCAAATGCACGTGCGGAAGACCTGTTGCCCTGAACTTCAGATATGGAGCGTTGAGGCGCACTGCTTCTTCCCGCAGGATCCCGAGTTCTACAGCAATGCCTGCACTGCGGAGTGCCGCCAGGCCACGACCCGCGATCTCGGGATTCGGGTCCTCGATGGGAACGACGACCCGTGTTACACCGGCGCTTATGATCGCTTCTGTGCACGGCGGTGTCTTTCCCCATATCGAGCAGGGTTCGAGAGTCACAAACAGAGTAGCCCCTTCTGCCCGTTCGCCGGCGCACGCTAGAGCGTTCACCTCCGCATGGTCCGTCCCGTATCGTTCGTGGAACCCTCGCCCCACCACTTCGCCATCCCGTACTATGAGGGCACCGACGCGCGGGTTTGGACTCGTGTACCCACATCCTTTCTCAGCAAGCGCAAGTGCCATTCTCATGTATGCAGTGTCCATACTGCCCTCGCGATCAGCCTCTTGTCAACCGCAGCCGCGCCCCCGGTTCGAATCATCGCGGTTGTTCGGATTCCGCTGCAATGAGGGGTCGGGGCAAAGAAAAAGCCCCATCGTCGGGGCTCATACGCACAACCAGCGCCAAGGCCGGTCACCGTGCTCCTTCTTCCATCCAGACTCTCACTGTCGGTGCCTGGATTTCACAGGCTCTGCGGACGTGCCGCTCGCGGACTATCACCGCCGGTGGGGAATTACGCCCCGCCCCGAAGGAACGCTGTATTCAGCTGAGATCCAATCTACCACACGGCAGCTGAAGTGTCAAGCGATCGGAACTGCCGGTAGTGTATCAGTTTGTGTGTAGAAAGGGATTGTGAGGAGCATGGTCCCTGATATAGAAAGCGGGCATATTCGTAG
>JAUVLP010000014.1 GCA_030600655.1 Candidatus Eiseniibacteriota bacterium | reverse complement strand
GTTCTCCAGAGCGGTCAGCTCGCGCATGAGATGGTGAAACTGGAACACGAATCCAACCGTCCTGTTTCTGAAACCCGCGCGTGCAACCTCCGGCAGTGCGAACACGTCCGTCGAGTTGATGAAGACGCGGCCGGACGTGGGACGATCGAGCGCGCCCATGATGTGAAGGAGAGTGCTCTTCCCAACGCCGGATGGCCCGACGATAGCAACAATCTCGCCCCGTTGCACGGTCAGGTCGATGCCCCTGAGAACGTGCAACTCCTCCGCCCCTGTGTTGAAGCTCTTGGTCACTCCTTCGACAACAAGCATGATCCCACTCGGATCCGGCAAGCGACTACTCATTGCGTATGGCCTCCACCGGCGCCATTCTGGCCGCCTTCCACGCCGGATAGAGAGCGGCAAGAAAACTTATCAGGATCGCCGCAGCTGCGACGAGAACGAAGTCACTGAGTTTCATGAGAACAGGAAGCGTCTCGACGGGATAGACATCTCCGGGCAGGCTTATGAACTGATACCGATCGAGAAGCGACGCCAGTACGAAACCACCCATGCTGCCGATGAGCATTCCGGCAAACCCTATTACCAATCCTTCCGCGACGAAGATTCTGAGGATAGACCGGGCGGTGGCTCCCATCGACTTCATCACACCAATATCTTTTGTCTTCTCCATGACAACCATGATGAGGGTGCTCGCAATATTGAACGCGGCAACCATTATGATGAGAGACAGGATCCAGAACATCACCTTCTTCTCAGTCCTCATCCATGTGAAGAGATTGCGGTTGAGATAGATCCAGTTGTTGGCACGATATGGGAATCCTCCCACGGCCTTCACCACTGCGCTTCCGACCTCCGGGGCGCGCCAGGGATCTTCCACCCTGATTTCGATGCCTGTAACTCCATCCCGCAAACCGAACAGACGCTGCGCCTCAGGGAGGTCTATGTAGACCAACTGCTGGTCGTACTCGTACATGCCCGAGCTGTAAAGCCCCGCAACCCTGAACTGCGACACGGATGTCATCACTCCCATCGGGGTAACGACGTAGTCGAAGGGCGACGACAAGGCAACAGTGTCGCCGACCGCAACCCTGAGTCTGAGAGCCAGTTCGTCCCCGACGATCATGAGCGGGATTTCTCCGGGCTCAGACGTCAACGTCTCAAGCCTCGGTTTGATGTTTTCCATGATATCGGTGACCCGCGCCTCACTCTTGAGATCGGCTCCACGGATGACCGCGCCATCGGACCGCTCGTACCCTTTGATGACTCCCTTCGAATACGTGAACGGCGCCGCAGCTACGACTTCCGGGACGGTCTCGATGATGTCGATGATCGTCCGGTAATCCTGAACCGGTTCAGCACCGTACTTCAGCAGTATCACATGTGCATTGATGCCGATGATCCGGCGGTGGATCTCCTCCTCAAAGCCGTTCATCACACCCAGGACAACGGTCAATGCCATGACCCCCACGGCCACACCTGCGATCGAGATGATCGTGATTATCGAAATGAATCTGGTCTTGCGCCGCGCCCTGAGATAGCGCCACGCTACGAACCACTCGAAGGACAAAAAGGGGCTCCTCTGCCTCATCGTTACACCGTCTCCATCTGGGAGTGCAACCAGTTCGGGTATCTGCCACACCGGACTGAGAACCAGCCGCCACCGCTACTCGCTTCTCTCCGGGCGCATCGCAGGAAACAGAATGACATCGCGAATGCCAGGGGAGTCCGTCAACAACATGACCACCCTGTCCACCCCTATGCCCAACCCACCGGTCGGAGGCATTCCGTGCCTGAGCGCCATGATAAAATCATCGTCCATCCCGTGCGCCTCTTCGTCACCGCCCGCACGCTTCTCCACTTGCGCGCCCAGGCGTCGCACCTGTTCATCCGGGTCATTGAGCTCCGTGAATGAGTTGCCGAGTTCTATACCCGCGATGAATATCTCGAACCGCTCGACGATGTCCGGATCGTCCGCCGTTTGCTTCGCCAGAGGAGAGATCTCAAGCGGGTAGTCAATGAGAAAGGTCGGTTCAATGAGATTCGGCTCCACGAGTTCATCCAGGATCTTCTCCACCAGCCCACCGAAACCTGGAAGCTCGCCACCCTGCGAGTCGCCCAGATCGAGGCCGGCCGCCTGTGCCGCCGCGACCAGCGCCTCCTTACTCTTGAGTGCCTCTTCCCCGACCACCTCCGCCACAGCATCCATCACCCTGACGCGCTTCCACGGTGCCTTGACATCGATCTCCTGCCCCTGCCACGTGAACTTCGTGCCTCCGTGGAGTTCGCGGGCGAGCAGTTCGAAGAGCGACTCCGTCGTCTCCATCATCACGTTGTAGTCAGCATAAGCCTGATAGAGTTCGAGTTGAGTAAACTCGGGACTGTGTGTTCTGTCCATCCCCTCATTGCGGAAGTCCTTGCCGATCTCAAAGACCCGCTCGAAGCCCCCGACGATCAAACGCTTGAGGTAGAGCTCATCGGCTATCCTCAAATAGAGCTTGAGATCGAGTGAATGATGGTGCGTTTCAAAGGCGCGAGCAAAGGCCCCGCCATAGATCGGCTGGAGTATCGGTGTCTCGGCCTCGAGAAAACCCCGACCGACCAGGAACTCGCGCATGATATGAACGATCCTGCTCCGCGAGCGAAAGACGTCCCGCGTCTCTTCATTCGAGATGAGATCCAGATACCGCCTGCGATACCTGAGTTCCTTGTCTTTGAGACCATGCCACTTCTCCGGAAGCGGAAGTAGTGCCTTCGACAGCAGCGTGAGCTCCTTTACTTTGACACTCACTTCACCCGACCGGGTCCTGAAGGCCTCCCCCCGCGCCCCGACGATGTCGCCAACGTTGAGGAGTTCCCAGACCGCAAACTGCTCGTCCCCGACCTCATCCCGCCGCACGTAGAGCTGTATCTTCCCCTCTACATCCACGAGGTCGGCGAAACCGGCCTTTCCGTGACCCCTCATCGCCATCATACGCCCGGCCACGGTTACCTCGCTGCCCTCAAGACGGTCGAAATCATCCACGACTTCGCTAGACCGGTGCGACCTCTCGAAGCGGTGGGGATACGGATCAATTCCGATTTTTCTGAGACTCTCGAGATTCGCCCGCATCTGGTCCTGAGCGACGCCCTCCGGCTTCTCCAATTCGCTGGCCTCCCGGCTCGCGGACAATCCCGCGATGGTCCTCTGTCGATCCGGCTGGAGACGCATGGCAGCCACGTTGCGAACTGCCCGGCCCGGCCGGACTATCTGGACGCCCTTTTCACGCGTCTCCAACTGGACGGCTCCGGCGGCGCGGCCTCTCAGCTCACACCCAGCACTCCAAGCCTGCCCTCTATATGCACCAGTTCAGTATATCCCATATCGGCACCTCAACGTGCCTGCAATCCGGAAGGTGGCCGCTCGTGCGCCGCAGGCTCTTACCCCGTCGCCTTCAGATACGCCTCGATGAACTCGTCGAGAGCACCGTCCAGAACCCCGTTTACATTGGACGTCTCGACTCCCGTCCGGTTGTCCTTGACCATCTGGTACGGATGCAAAACATAGGAGCGTATCTGACTGCCCCATGCGATCTCGAGTTTCTCACCCGCTTTCGCCTGTTGTTCCTTCCTGAGTTCCTCCTCACGCAGGGCGTACAGACGAGCCTTCAGTACCTTCATCGCGTTCTCGCGGTTCCGGAACTGCGATCGTTCACTCTGGCACGAGACAACAATGCCGGTCGGCAGATGCGTCAATCGAATGGCGGTAGAACTTTTGTTAACGTGCTGACCACCGGGACCGCTTGCTCCGAAAACGTCCGTCCTGATATCCGACTCGCTCACTTCAATGGCCACTTCCTCATCGGCTTCCGGATATGCGGCCACGGATGCGAACGATGTGTGCCGGCGATGATTCGCATCGAACGGTGAGAGGCGGACCAACCGGTGGACTCCGATCTCAGCCTTCAGGTAACCGTACGCGTACGCCCCCTTCACGAGAACCGTTGCGCTCTTGATGCCGGCCTCCTCAGCCGACTGAATGTCCACGACTTCCGCCGAGAAGCCGCGCTTCTCTATCCAAGCCATGTACATCCTGAAAAGCATCTGCGCCCAGTCCTGCGAATCGGTGCCCCCGGCGCCCGGATGGACAGAGAGGATCGCGTTGCGCTCGTCGTCCTTCCCGGAGAGCATCTTCCTGAACTCGAGATCGTCGAGCGCCTTCACGGCCACAGCGAGTTCCTTAACAGCTTCCTCCTCCGCTTCACCACCCTCTTCCTCAGCCATCTCGAGCAGAGTCTCCAGATCCAGAATGCGCGCTTTGAGCGACGCTACAGGCGCAAGCCAAGCCTTGAGCGAGGATATCTCCGCGACGACTCCTTTGGCATGCTCCGGGGCCTGCCAGAAATCGGAAGCGGCCGTCATCACCTCAAGTTCGCCCATTCGCTTCTGTTTGCCGGAGATGTCAAAGATACTCCTCAAGCTCACCTACGCGCCTGGCAATATCCTTGAGTGTCCTCTCTCTGTCGTTGCTCATGAGTAGTTCCTTTCCCCGGACACACGTTCAGCCCAGAACTTCTCAACCTTCACATCAAGTTCCTCAATCGAACCGTCGTTCTCAATGATAACGTCCGCAACTTCAAGAAGTCGCGCTCGAGGCCACTGCGCCCGCATTCTGACCTCAGCGGCCTCCTCGGAAAACCCTGCCCCGGCAAGCCTGTCGAACCTCGCCTTGAGCGATGCATCAACGACGACCACGACGTCGAATAGATCCAGAATGCCCCACTCAGCCAGAAGAGCGGCGTCGACCACAAGAGCAGCGGCATCGCCCACCTTACCCACACGTTCGACGGCTGCTCTTATCGCATTCACGAGCGCCGGGTGCATAGCAGCGTTCAGTCTCGCGAGCGCCTCTGTCGAGGAAAACGCCACCTCAGCCAACCGGATTCGATCCAGCCGTCCGTCGGCCGAGAGAATTTCTCCGCCGAACTCTCCGACGAGGACATCGAGAACCGTCGACCCCGGCACAACCAAGTCACGCGCAAGGTCGTCCGCAGTGATAACGCGCGCTCCGAGCCGCGCGAGCACCCTTGCCACCTCACTCTTCCCGGAACCGATACCACCGGTGAGACCAATCCTGATCATCGTCACCTCAGTCTGCCTCAATCCTGATCCTGGCGCATCAGTGCGCCTCAAACCAGTTCCTGCCATAACCGATATCCACGACGATGGGAACAGACAGCTCGATCCCTTTCGGTTCCATCATCTCTTCCCGGACGATCGCGGCGATCTCATCGACCGCCCCTGTCTCCACTTCGAGAACAAGTTCGTCGTGAACCTGCAGAATCAGAGCACAGGGAAGCTTCTCCCTCTCAATCCGGTCTGCAAGTCCGATCATCGCCACTTTGATCATGTCGGCAGCACTCCCCTGGATCGGAGTATTGACAGCTACCCTCTCAGCCATACTGCGAATGCGTCCATTCTCCGAGTCGAGTCCGGATACCCGGCGCCTTCGCCCAAGGAGAGTCGAGACATATCCAGTTTTCAGGCCCTCCTGTTTGACGTGCTCCGTGTACGCAAGTACGCCCGGGTAGCTCTGAAAATAGCGGTCGATAAAGGCGGCGGCATCATCGTTCGAAATCCCGAGCTGCCGGGCCAGTCCGAATGAGCTCATGCCATACATGACCCCGAAGTTGACAGTCTTGGCCCAATCCCGCTCAGAAGGTTCGACGTCGTCCTCGCTCTTCTTGAATATCTCGGCGGCCGTGGCTCTGTGCAGATCCTTTCTCTCCTCGAATGCCGTCTTCATGTTCTCATCATCGGAGATGTGAGCCATGATCCTCAGCTCGATCTGAGAGTAGTCCGCCGACATCAGGATCGAACCCTCCTTCGCAATGAAGGCCTTTCTGATCTCTCGTCCCAGCTCCGTTCTGGTCGGGATGTTCTGGAGGTTCGGATTGCTGCTCGAGAGCCGCCCGGTGGCTGCAACAGCCTGATTGAACGATGTATGAACGCGTCCGGTCTTCTCGTTCACCAGTCTCGGAAGCGCATCGAGATACCCGGACTTCAGTTTCGTGAGCCGGCGATACGACAGTATCAGGCGCGCTATTTCGTACTCATGGCTGAGGGCGCTCAGAACACGATTGTCCGTTGAGTATCCTGTCTTTGTCCTTCTCCCCCGGGGGAGCTCCAGACGTTCAAAGAGTACATCGCTCACCTGTTTTGGAGAATCGATATTGAACTCGACTCCGGAGAGCTGGTGCACATCCGTGCGGAGTTCACCTATCGTCTTCCCGAACCTGGCGCCAAGCTCACGGAGAATGCCGGTATCAAGAGCCACTCCTTCCAGCTCCATGCGCGCCAGTACGCACAGGAGCGGCATCTCAACGTCTCTCATGAGCGCCGTGAGACCAGCGTTGGAGAGCTTGGGGCGAAGCTCCTCCGCAAGCGCGAATGCGACCTCGGCATCTTCGCAGGCATAGTCGCCGGCCACATCCACATCGACATCTGCGAACGAGAGCTGGTTCGTGCCTTTCCCTATCAGGCTTTCTATCGGAGTAACGTTCCTTCCCAGATGCTCAAGCGCAAGAGCGGCGAGGTTGTGGCGGCGCTTCCCCGGATCCAGCAGGTACGAGGCAAGCATCGTATCAAATTCGATGCCGCACATCTCCACGCCGTGCACTCTGAGAACCTCGTAATCATACTTCAGATTCTGTCCGAATTTCCTGATGCCGGCATCTTCCAGAAGAGGACGCAGTCTCTTCAGCAGACTCCTTGTCTGCACACCCGGAGAACCCTTCTTCTTGACGGGTATATATCTGCCCTCCCCGACGGCAGACGAGACCGACACACCAACTATCTTCGCAAGGATCGGGTTCAGCGAGGTCGTCTCGAGGTCGATCGCAAACGCACCGGCTGCGGTGAGTTCAAGGATGAGTTGATCGAGTTCCTGGATAGACTTGACGAGTCCATACTCCAGTTCGCCCGGGTCGGTCTTCACGGCTGGGAGACGCTTCTGGAGAGAAGTAAACTCCAGATCTCTGAAAAGCCCGGTCGCACGCTCTGTGTCCATGGGTCCGTTCGTCAGATCCTTCACGCCTGCACTGACCGGAGCGTTGAGCTCGATCGTTACAAGAAACCGGCTTTCGAGCGCCTGGTCCCGGTACGTATCGAGGTTCTCCCTCCTTTTCGGACCGCTCACCGAATCCAGATTCTCCAGCACGCCCTCGATAGTTCCGAACGACCGAATGAGGTCTACTGCCGTCTTCCTCCCGATCCCCGGGACTCCCGGGACATTGTCCGACGTGTCTCCCATGAGTCCGAGAACCTCTATGATCTGCTCAGGTGGCACACCGAACGCTTCTACCACACGGTCAGGATTATATTGAATCTTCTTGCTCGGATCGTAGATCGAAACATCATCGCCGACGAGCTGGAAGAAATCCTTGTCGCCCGAAACGATGATCGTATGAACGCCGATCTCGTGCGCGCGCACAGCAAGCGTTCCGATGACATCGTCGGCTTCGTATCCCGGAGACTCGAGCACCACGATCCCCAGCGCATCCATGATCTCACGGATCGCCGGCAGCTGCTCTATCATCTCATCGGGAGCCGCTTCCCGCGTCGCTTTGTAGTCCTCAAAGATCTCGTGACGGAAAGTCGGCGTTGGCGTGTCAAAGATGACCGCAGCGTACTCAGGCTTGAATCGGTCAAACAGATCCATGATCGACGTGACGAACCCGAAAATGGCGCTCACGTTCTCGCCCTTCGAGTTGATGAGCGGATTTCGGATGAATGCGTAGTGTGATCTGTAGACCAGGGCGCTCCCATCGACGAGACAGAGGACCGGGATGCCCCGCCCTGCGGTTTCGGCTCTGGTCATGAGTAGAGGTTCTTCTCTTGAATGTAGGACTCGACGGCGGGTGGAACGAGGTAGCGAATCGAGCGCCCTTCACCGACGCGCTGTCTGATATCGCTGCTCGATATCTCAATGAGAGGACCGTCGAGAATCAGCACCTTCTCAAGCGCCGCGGGGTCGGCTTCATGCTCGTTCACTCCCGGCCTGCGAACAACGACGATCTGTACCTCGTCGAGCAGGTGCTTCGGCGCCTTCCACGAGGACAGCTGCGTCAGGCTGTCCGCTCCCATGATGAAATAGATGCGTTCATTCGGACCGAGCGTGGCCCTTAGCTCCCGGATCGTCTCGATCGTGTACGACTTGCCCTCCCGTCGAGCCTCGATATCGGAAAGCTCCAGGCGATCGTTGTCTTCGATCGCGAGCTGAACCATCGCGATCCGATCCTCGATCGAGCTCACCCCGCCCTCGCACTTGTGAGGAGGGTGAGCCGACGGAACAAATAGAACGCGATCAAGACCGCACTGTTCCAGCGCCACCTCCGCGATTATGAGATGCGCCATGTGGATCGGATCGAAGGTACCTCCCATCAACCCTGTTGCCACGAGTGGCCTCCTCCAGACCCTACTCCTCAGAACCGCCCGGGTCAGCCAGGAGATTCCTTGCTTCCTCGACCTCAGCGGTTCCCGGATAGGACTCGCCCAGGCGAGCCAGCGTCTCCTGCGCTTGTGCCTTCTCCCCCGCGACAACATAGCTTCG
Source organism: Candidatus Eiseniibacteriota bacterium (assembly GCA_030600655.1). Taxonomy (GTDB): domain Bacteria; phylum Joyebacterota; class Joyebacteria; order Joyebacterales; family Joyebacteraceae; genus Joyebacterum. Next base: position 23,087 of record JAUVLP010000014.1, on the reverse strand, counting down.
CACGAGCTCGAGGAGCGCCCTGGGAGCCCAAGGGGTATTCGGATACTCGATAGCAACCGACTCCAGGTAGATTCTGGCAGCTGTGGAGCTTCCTGACTTCGCATAGAGCATTGCCGTCTCGAAGTCCTTCTGCGCAAGACGCGCTCTCAACTCCGCCAGACGTTCTCTCGCGTCATCCGAGAACTCACCATCGGGATAGTCACGAAGGAAGCGCCGGAGCTGTGCGATGGCATCTTTCGTCGTAGTTTGATCCAGCACGGACCGCTTCGACTGTTCAAAATAGACGAGTCCAAGCCTGTACTCAGCCTCCGGCACAAGCTCGGATCGCGGATAGTCGGAAAGCAACCTCAGGTACTCCCCTTCCGCCGACGCGTAATTATCCATGTCGAGGTACGCATCTCCCAACCCCATCAGAGCATCATCCGCTCTCTCGTCCAGTGGCCAGGCCACCGAAATGCGCCGGAAGGCTTCGATGGCGATCATGTAGTCTCCGCGCTGGTACGCCTCCTGTCCCGTCGCGTACACTTCTTCAACGCTGGCTTCACTGAACTCAGGGATCGGCGAACATCCGAGAACTAACGCAACAGCGACCGTCGAGAGAAAGAAAGTTGCTCCTACGCGTGAAGGCAAATACGGCATCCTGTGACCTCCCTACTCACTCGACTTGCTTGTGTAAAAGAGGTAGATGAGCCCTCCCACGATCCCGGCCACGACGACCGGTTCGATGACCTTGTCCCACCCCCCCTGTGCGACCTCCGGTGATGCAAACGCCTGCCCCGGCGTTCGCAGACCATCAAGCCGCGAACCAGGCACAATGTCCCTCCGCTCGCGCTCTTCGCTGCCGGCCCACACAATGGCCTTTGAGACACCGCAAAGCTGGAAGTATATGTCTACCGACGACCTGCGCTCGACTTTCTTGGTTCCAATCAGCCACTCCCGCCACACACGCGGGTATGCGGTCTCGCAGGACACGATGCGATAGGCCACATCGTACGACTCCACTTCGTCGACATGCGCCACCATGCCACCACCCCCGGCGGGCATCGTCGCAGTTGTCCTTACAGTGTGGCCGCGACCCGTCAGCTCCTCCAGGAAAACAGATTGGACGAGCCAGTTCGCCGCATGCGAATCAATCTGCTTGATACTCACTTCGGCCCCTGACGGAATGTCCATCTTGTCCAGGGCAGCAGCTATCACGCTGCGCGTGAGATCGGAGAGAACATTGATGTTCGATGTCGGAATCATCAGATTCTCAGCTGCCGTTCCGTGGCCCGCCTCCTCCGCCTTGTCTGCGGAAACGTCCCCACCCAGTCCGGCCGTGAGCGCCAGCCAATGCGTCCCTCCAAGATCCGATGGGCGATAGGCGTAGTCGACCGCCCATCGTTCGTCCCAATTCAGACCAACTCCACCGGTAACGGACGAAAGCGCCGTATCACCACCGAGTATCACCCCTCCCCTGAGCGCCAGATAGCGCACCGGGGAATACTCCACGCCGGCGCGCGTTGTAACGTCCGAATCGTTCACCTTCTCGAAATCCAACGCGAAGACGGTGTCGTTCCAGAGATACGACCCTCCGACCGTGAGCGTCGCAGGTAACGGATCACTACTCTCCTCAAAGGTCAGCCCGGGCCCTAGATTCCTGACTGCAGCCCCTATTCTGACCGATCTTGACAACTCATATACGGCGCCGATATCGATTGCATAAGAAGAGGCGCCGGCGTCGCCCAGAGAGCTACTGAGGTACTTGAGACTCCCGCCCACTCCAAGATTTGGACGGAGACGGCGCGCGTAGCCGACAGCGCCGGAGAAATCACTGGCCTCGAAATCACCGTCACCCGTGTTGTCCCACGACAGAGCTCCCTGCTCGAGTGCAAACCCCACCGATCCGTTCGAACCCAACGGAGTGGCGAACGACGCGTACTGATACGAGGCATCATCGAGCCACGAGACGTGCGACACACTCAGCCGCATCCCGGTAGTCTGTGAAAGCCCGGCCGGGTTCCAGTAGAGCGCGGAGCCATCAGCAGCAAGCGAGACGTATGCACCACCCATGCCCACAGACCGCGCGCCCATACCTATCCCGAGAAACTGCGCTCCCGATGTCCCTTGCGACCAGCACTCAACAGAGGGGACAACCGCAAGAAACAGGACAGCGAAAAACACGAACCGCTTCGACACCATGCTCGAACCTCCCATGTTCTTCTACTTGATCACGGCTACCTTGCGGACCGCGTTGCCCTCATCCGTCACTATGCTGAGAAAATAGACACCGCTGGCGACCAATTGGTCACCGTCATTGCGGCCGTTCCACGTCACGCTCTGCGCGTCCGATGCTTCTAACCTTCTGACCAGCGAGCCGGTCATGTTGAACACCTCGATGACGATCTCCCCTGTGTAGGAACCGAGGTTCACTTCCAGCACATCACCTTCCGCCGGATTAAAGAAGTTGCGATCCACCGAAAGCTCCGACGGCTCACCGGAACCGGTGAGTAGAATCACAGTCACCGAGGAATCAGCCAGGGAGCGCTCAAAATGATCAGTCGCTGTGATTCTGACAAACGCCAACGGGACCGGCGTCATCGCGTTTGAGGAAACCGTGTAGCTCACGGTGTACCTGCCGGTCACCGAGTTAGAGACCTGAACGTCTTCGGGATCGAAGTTGCTGTCCACGGCACTGAAATCGGCCTCCACGTCGTAGCCATCGTCGTCCCATTCACTCCGTATGGTGATCGTCTGGCCGGGGAAATAGGTGTTGTCGTCATCCTGAATTGTGCTCTCATCATGAAAAGGACCGGCGACATCGAATGTGACCACGAAGGAGAGAACCGGCGGAGTGCTTCCGGAGCTGTTGACATGCCCCTCACCGTCAATCGTGGCGACGCCGTCATGCGCACGCACGTAAACCGAAAGAGTTCCATCGCTTGAGTCGGGAACGCAGTCGGTACACGTGAGTGTGTGGTCCCACCATACCGTGTCCGGACCCGAGAACGAGATCTCGTCCCAGTCGACCTGGTCAAGCGAGAGTTCTATGCTGGTGACGCCCGCGCGATCGTACGCCCAGCCGTTCACAATCGCCAACGTATCGTTCACCCTGACCTCGGTCAGAGTGCTGTCGGGAAAAACCACACCAAGATACGGGGCATGCAGGTCAAGGTCGATCAGAAGCTCCGCTTGCGACACATTGCCGGCCGGATCACGAGCTTCGATGCCCACTGAGTAGAGTGCGTCCGGTGACTCGGTGCCATCGCTGTGGATGCCGTCCCAATGCACGAGCACCGATTCTGCACCGACGGATGAGAAGAGCTCATCCACTTCCTCGCCATCCAGATCCCTCACGCAGACCGAGACCTGTCCCCCCCCACCTGTGTAATCAACGCTGAACGAAACCGCAACGCTGTCGGCAACTCCATCGCCATCAGGGGTGAAACGATTGGGAACCGCGCTTTCACCGGAGATAATGGGTGCCTCAGTATCGACCGCGACGGGAATCTCCGCATACTCAGATCCACCTCCGTGAGGGATGGCCTGAATCAGGAAGAAGTAGTCACCATCGGGAACCACCTCCCTCTCTTCACTACCGTCCCACCAGTGTCGATACTCTCCCGGGTTCTCGTCCCCCGCCCAGAGTATCAGGATCTCCGACGCAGCCGAGTCGGCCACGGACACGATGACAGTAGCCGTATCAGAGAGTGTGTAGAAAACCGCCGTGCTGTCGTAGACTCCATCCGCATTCGGCGAGAAGGGGCTGGGTATAGCCCCGGTGTCGGTGATCAGCCCTGCCGCAGCCATCTGGGCAATCCCCGCAAGAATGGCGAGAACCAGCCAGCCCGATCGGATCGGGGTCGCTCTCTGCATAGCACCTCCAGATTCTGTCTTTGGCGGTGGCCCCCGGAAGGCGCCACTCCGCAACAGGATACAACGTTATCCGTCCGCCGTGTCAAGCCCAAACGAACACCGGCTTCTGAACATCAGAAATGAAGTAAGACAGAGATGAGATGTCGCGGTCCGGTCCCACTCTTCAGAAGGACCGCATAGCTCAGAACGAAGCTGTCCGCGCGAAGCGCATCTCGTCCCTTGAAACACGCGACCATCGGGATGGCGCCCATGCCCAAGGTTAAGACGACCGATTCGCCGTCGTCTTCACGATAGAGACCGCCCCGGATGGCTCCTCGCCCCCAAAGATTCCACTCCGCGCCGATTCGCGGCTCCAGGGCCGTGTCGGAGTGCTTCTCGGCCAGATCCCTGAGATCAAATGCTAGAATGAGATTCCTCACAGGCCTGAATGTCAGACCCGCATTCATGGTGCGATCTGCCAGTCCCTCGATGTCACGGCGGTAGCTCTCAAAACTATCAGCAACATCATAGTAGACGAGTCCTACCGTGACGCGATCGTTGGGATTGAGCATCGCGCCGTAGATCCGACCTCCCCCGTAGAGCCGCTGCCCGGACCCGTCCCATCCGCTGAAGATAACCTGGCTGACACCGATGGAAACGGTTGGTGCAAGGCTGAAACCGATCGTCAGTGTAGAATAGTACGTGTCCAGAAGATGAGTCGGATCGGACAGGCCTTGAGCCTCTTCAAGACCGACTGGATCCAGATACTCCTCGAGAAGCAGTAGTCCCACGGCCAAGCCACCCCGGCGCATCGTCACTCCCTTGACGACGCTCCCCACGGCAACAGCGAACTTCTCTCCACCGGGCAGCTCACTGTATGGCTCGGTATGTACGCCGGACACCAACCCGGTCTCTCTGATCACAGCCGGGCCACCAAGGATGTTGGCGTGTATTCGCAGATTCACGCCGGTCCGGCATTCCGGGAGGTTGAGGCCCGCCGGATTCCAGGCCATGGCCGCGAGTTCGTCCGAGACAGCCACAAAGGCGCCCCCCATCGCCAACGGGCGCGGTGCAACTGTACTCACGCTCCCGACGCCGCTCGCCGGAGAGAATGCAAGCGACAGACAGAGAACCACTGTGAGAGAGCTCACGACCGGTCCCGCGTGGTTCCGCGTATATGGAGAAGATCGCACCATATTTGGTAGTATAGCACTCGGAAAGACCGACCACAAGCAGCCCCGCACTCTCACCTGTGCGCATGCGCTGCCCGTTTGCCGTTGACACCATGGCGTTGCCCTGATAAGTTGCATTTGATAGACGATGAGGAGGAGCGATTCGCGATCATACGGAAGGAAGGTGAACTCGCCATGAGATGGATACTGATTCTCCTGGTAGGCATACTACTTGTGATAGGCAGTGTTTCTGCTGTCGCTGTGGGTCCGGATGACGGCACGGCATCGATTCCGGCATCTACACGCGGACGCGTGATTTCGACCACGGGATTCGGCGGCTCGAGTGAGACGTCGATTGACGGTAAGGTTATGAATCTCGATGGTTATCCGCTTGGCGATGTCACCGTGAAGCTGTATGTGGGCGGGCTTCTGCTCGCGGAGACGGCAACGTCACCGGATGGCACGTACGAAATCGTCGAGCTGATCGACTACGGCAGAGACGTGATGATCACGCTCTGGTTCGTCCCGGCCGATCCTACGCTGGTCATGGAAAACATCATCCTGAAGGAGAGCACGGTCGCCGTGCAGCGAGGGCTCTACAGCCCGTGCGTCAAGCGTATCAGGATCGACCCCCTCACCTACGCACCGGTGAAGCTGATGACTCTCGCCAGCAGAATCCGTTGGCTTGACGAATCCGACTGTGCCAGCTAGTGAAAAAATAGAACGGCAAGAATTGCCTATATAGATAGATCAAGCACCCGGCTCTTCATTCGCCGGGTGCTTTTTCGTCTGCCCTTGTCTGGTCACCGGAATAGCGCCACTACTGTCAGGCAGCGTGAATGGCAACTCCGAGAACACCCTCAGCTGCCTCCATCACTGACTCGGACAGCGTCGGGTGCGCATGGATGACAGCCGCTATATCCTCTGCCGAAAGGTTGTTCGCTATCGCTATGCCGATCTCGTGGATGAGTACGCTCGCATTGACGCCCACGACAACGCCGCCAACCACACGACCGGAATCTGATTCGGCCATTACCTTCACGAAACCTGAGGTCTCTCCTCCCGCGAGGGCTTTCCCCGAGGCAGAGAAGGGGAATCGCCCCACATCTATCTTGAGATCCCGCTCGGCGGCCTCCACCTCCGTGATGCCTACACTGGCTATCTCCGGATGAGTGAACGTGCAGCGAGGGACTGCCCGGTAGTCCATGGAGAAACCGTGCCCGGCTGCGCAACTCGCGGCCACGATCCCTTCGCGGGACGCAACATGTGCCAGAAGCCATCCGCCGACCAGGTCACCTATCGCATATACACCTTCGAGTGACGTCTCCATGCGATCATTGACAACAACGGCCCCGCTCTTGATCTCGATTCCGCTTTCTATAAGCCACTCATCTTCCACGGCCGGTTTCCGTCCCATCGCCAGTAGGGCGACCGCTGCCTCGATGGAATCTCCGTCCGACAACTCGGCTCTGACACTCGTGCCCTCCGGAGTGATGGACTCAACCCTGGTACCGGTTCTGATATCAACTCCGCGCTTCTTGAGAGCATTCTTCAAGAGCCTCACCACCGACGCATCCTCCCCGGGAAGTATCTCCGGCAGCATCTCGAGCAAAACCACGTCAACACCCATCGCCGCGTAGAAACCGGCGAACTCACATCCGATCGCGCCCGTGCCGATCACGATAAGACTCTCCGGAAGATCCTCCATCGAGAGAGCCTCGGCGCTCGTGATGACTCGCTTCCCGTCGTAGCCAAAGACCGGCGGCACTATGGGTGTGGATCCTGTTGCCAGGATAACGCTCGACGACTCCAACAGTCTTTCACCGGCGGCCTCTCTCACCCTGACGACACCCGGTTCGAGAAGCGCCCCTTCGCCGTTCACGAGCACGATGGCCCGTTTCTTCAGGAGTCTCTCAACTCCACTCCTGAGCCGCGCTACAATCGCATCCTTGCGAGCGAAGACGGCAGGCAGATCGGCGCGAAAATCACGCACCTCAATCCCGTACTCACCGGCCCGTCCGAGGTTCTCAAGAAACTCAGCGCTCGCGAGCAGTGCCTTGGTCGGGATGCATCCCTCATTCAGACAGACGCCCCCGAGCTTGTGTCTCTCGATCAGAACAACCTTGAGACCGAGCTGCGCAGCCCGAATGGCCGCAACATAGCCGCCAGGGCCACCGCCGACTACAGTCAGGTCGAATCTCTCCGGCATCGATTCCTCCCTTTCCACACCCAGAACACTTCCCGCTATTCTCGGGCTAAGCCTATCGGTCGCAACCTCACTGTGTCAACCAGTGGCTCACTGGAGTGAGTGAAAACGACGGCCTTTTCGTCCACCGACTCGACGCGGTGCCTGATGCTCCCCCGCTTCCGCGATGATGTGCGAAGCAGAGCGGCGGCCGGTCCGTCATACGCCTTGATTCATCAGGTACATTGACGCACCAGACACAATGTGCTACATGAGGGAAACAGATGATTATGGAAGGTGGATCCATGGCCGTTATCGTACAGAAATACGGTGGCACATCGGTTCAGGATCATGACTTGGTCCTGCGTGTAGCACAAAGGGTGGCCGACCTCAGGAAGCGGGGAAACGACGTTGTCGTCGTGGTTTCCGCCCGTGGTGAAACAACTGATCGATTGGTGCAGGAAGCCAGAAGATTCACTGACGCGCCCGCACAACGCGAACTCGACATGCTCATGAGCGCTGGAGAACGCATATCGATGTCTCTCCTGGCGATAGCTCTCAACTCGATCGGCTGTCCGGCAGTCTCCTTCACCGGTTCGCAGGCGGGAATCGTCACCGACACCCGGCACACGGACGCACGAGTCCTGGAGGTAAGACCGTTCAGAGTTGTTAAGGAGCTCGAACAGGGGAACGTTGTTGTCATCGGTGGATTTCAGGGTGTCAGCACGGCAAAGGATGTCACCACGCTCGGCCGCGGAGGATCCGACACGACGGCCATCGCCCTTGCAGCCGCTCTCAAAGCCGATCTCTGCGAGATCCTGACCGACGTGGACGCTGTTCACACCGCTGATCCCCGCCTTGTGCCGACGGCGCGACCCATCGACGAAATAGCATATGAGGACATGGCCGAGCTGGCCCGGTTCGGTGCGAGAATACTCAAAGAAGAGGCTGTCCGTTTCGCTGAACGTACCGGAATCGAGATCCACATCGCCGGGAGCGACGGCAATCACACCGGAACGATCGTTCTCAAGAGACCACACGGGGAAGAACCGTCTGTCGTCGGCCTCTCGCTTCTCGAAAACCAGATCCTGCTATCGCCCCGGAGATCAGACCACGCACTGATGACACAATGGATGGAATCGGCTGGATCTCCACTGCTCATCGTTCATTCCGGTGACCGGGTCGATGTCGTGATGTCGCGCGACACACCCGAAACCTCCGTGCCGGACGATTCCTTGAAGCTTGCTCTAGATATGACCGTGATGGATGTGGACGTGGTCGCCATCGTAGGCAGTCGAGCAGCGTGCGGAGAAGTGATCACGGGCAGCATCGCTGAACTCGAAAGATCCGGCACCAAGTGCATCTGCTCCGTCGCCACTGGACGCTCGACGCTGCTCGTGCTGCCGGACGGGAACGGAGTACGCGCGGAACTCCTCCTTCACAACCTTCTCATCGGATCAGGACAGTGACAAGCGGGCGATCACATCCAGGCCGGGAGGACGAGCCTGCGTCCTTTTCCATACAGGCCGGTGACTGCTATATCACGTATGCTGTCCGGTGGCACATCGAACGGATCTTCCCCAAGCACAACGAAGCTGGCCTCCTTGCCGGACTCCAGCGTTCCTCTCCTGCCTTCATCGAACGAGATCCAGGCTGCGGCGCTTGTGAACAGCGACACGGCATCAAAGACGGATATGCGCTCGGCTTCGTTCGGCCTGTTGACTGCCGCGTGAATGCCCAGTAGGGAATCCATCGGGGTCACGTACGAATCAGACCCTCCTGCCAGAGAAATGCCGGCCTCAAGCAGAGTCCTGTACGGGTTAGTGCGCGCCACTCTCGCCTCCCCGAGGCGCCTTTCCATCATCCCGCCTGGTCCGCCCCACATGAGCTCGAACGTCGGCTGGACACACGGTGCCACACCGAGCCTCCGAATGGACGCGATATGCGCGGCTGAAGGAAGCTCACAGTGCTCTATCCTGTGCCTGGCAGACGCGCAATCCTGCCCGCACGCAGCCTCGTAACATGCGAGCGCCTGCTCTATTGCTCGTCCACCAATGGCGTGCACAGAGATCTGAAGACCTCGTTCGTGTGCGGACCGGAAGAACCCGGTCAGCTCATCATCGGTGTAGTAGAGTACGCCTCGCCCTTCGCGGTCTCTGTACGGATCCACAAGTGCCGCGGTCCCCGAACTGAACGAACCATCGAGAAGAAGACAGCCTCCGATCCGGGGAAGCCCGAGGCCGGCCACGCGTCCGACGTCCTCCGTCTGCGCAAACACGACGAGTTCTATCGGCAGTTCATCCTGCACTTCCAGAATCAACTCGATATCGGAATCGTTCGGATCCTTGTTTCCGACCAACGCATGGACGACACCGATTCCTCGCTCCACGGCCTTCCACGCGGCAGCGTGAAAGCAGGAGATTCGCTCATCCCCGGTCAGAGACTCCCTCGATGCAAGCGCAGCAATGGTGTTCGCCTTAAGCCTCAGAACACCGGTTGCACGTCCGGCCCCGTCCTTCTCAATTCCGGGAAGATCATTGCTCACACCGAGCGCGGTCATCGCCCGGCTGTTTACCACGCAGGAATGCCCATCGCGGCGCCTGATGAAAATGGGAAGATCGTTCGATATCGCGTCCAGCTCAGTTCTCGTGGGATAACGCCCGTCAACAAGAAGGTCCGGGTCGAATGAGTGAGCCCTGAGCATGGAGCCGGAAAGCGATCTGGAGGCCTCGAATACGAGTTCCAGAACATCCTCAAAACGGGTCGCCTGCCCGAGGTCAAGATCTATCTCGAGAAGTCCCGTCTCAAGGAAATGGACGTGACAGTCACAGAAGGCCGGTAGGATAGTCTTTTCTGACAGGTCCAGCTCAAGCAGATCATCCGTGGACGATTCGGGAACCGGGCCCCGACCAAGGCGCTCGATGATGCCGTCGCTGACAATCATCCAATCGTGTGGCTCCTCCGCCCTGGTCATTGAGCGGATACGGCCTCGTACGAGGGTCTTCACCAGCTCCCCTTGCAGAACCTGCTATATGCGTGTCGCCTCGACAAGCCTGTAGTCTCCGAAACCCCGTTTGTCGACGAACGTGAATTTCTTGTGCTCTCCGTAATAGTACCAGGTCTCCCAAGCGTGCATGGAGGCGCCGCTCGGCACGCTGTCCACATCGTCCGGTTCGCCGTGCTGTATGAAAATGCGTCCCATGTCTGTCTGCCAGCCTTCGATCAGCGACGTGAACCGGGTGTTGGCGTAGCCCAATCGGCGCAGAAATTGCTCTTTGAATTCGTTCCCATCCGTCGTTGGACTGGGATCGCGCTTCTTCCAGAAAGCATCCCACGCCGCATCCCGTTCATCAGGAGATGCCGAAGTGAGCCTGGAGACCTCGTCGCGAGTTGCTACGTAGCCGATCTGCGCGATCATCTTCTCGAAATCCTCACCCCAGCTTCTCGGAGAGGTCAGAACACGAAACCGCGACTCAATGTGCGCCTCGTCGCCCCCGGGTACCGAGGCTCTCACATGCAGAAGGTAGTCCCCCACCTCAAGATCAATGACAGAGAACTGATGCAGATGTCTTGTCACCCATGCGGTCTGGACAACCGAGTCGCGCATGGTCATCTGAGCACGGTTGTCGATCGTCGTCACGGAAAACTCGAGAGTGTAGACGATACCACTGTCTCCGTAGGCGGGTACTTGCACGCGGACCAGGGGACTCTCCTGCTCGTACCGTCTCGACGGATTCGGAACAAATCTCGTGGTGTCTGGAGACAGACTTCGGTCCTCCACATCGAACTGGATCGTCCCGAGTGCCACAAGCCTGTCTGCGAGCGAACCAACCTCTATCCGTCTTTCCGCGATTCCGCTTCTCCGTGAATCGAGACTTGACAGCTCCACCTTGAGCTTGTAGGAACCTTCTTTCACATCTATGCGAAGAACATCCCGCGCTGCGTTTTCTCTGGAATTCGTCCCATCGTAGGTCTCGACGTCCACCGACCTCACCCAGGAATCGCCCGCGGCCTGCTTGCCACGCTCGTCATACAGAATGGCAGTGATCTCGTAGCGAGCTCTATAGCCGTCACCGCACTTCAGGAACATCAGTTCATCGTAGAGTACTGAGCAGCCTATCTCGACCGTGCTGCCGCCCTGGATAGTCGGCAACGCCGTCACATCCAGAGTGAACCGGATGTCCCCAAGGCTGGACGGCGTGGCCGAATAGGGAGACACCATCTGCGCTGCGGCGTTCAAGGCCGCCACAGGACTGACCGCGAGCGCCGCCGGCAGCAGCGCCACATAGCACCACCGGATCATATTCATCTATTCGTACCTCAGTGACTCGATGGGATCGAGTTTCGCTGCCTTTGATGCAGGATAGAATCCAAAGAAAATGCCGACGGACACGGACACGCCGAGCGCCAGGATGATCGACCAGAACTCTATTGATGCAGGGATCGGCGTGGCTGAAGCAACGGCCGTCGTCAAACCCACTGCCGCAAGGATGCCGAAGAAACCCCCGATACCCGAAAGGACGGCGGCTTCAACAAGGAACTGCGTGAGCACGTCGCGCGACCGCGCACCCACGGCCTTTCTGATCCCAATCTCCCGCGTGCGCTCGGTAACGGAAACCATCATGATATTCATGATGCCTACACCGCCGACAATGAGCGCGATGGCAGACACACCGATCATCACAATCCAGGTGATCTTAGTCAGATTCTCATACATTTCAGTGAGCTGTGATTGAGTGATGATCTCGAAGTTGTTCCGGTCACTTGGCTTGAGTCCCCGGCGTATCCTTAGGATCGTCTCCACCTGCTCAAGAGCAGCGTCGATCTCTTCCCCGCTTACGGCTTTGACTGAGAGCCTGGTCATCAGCTTCGAACCGTATAGCTTGCTGACTGTTCTGAATGGAATGATCACGTATTCATCGAGGCTCTGACCAAGCATCTCCCCCATCGGGCTCATTACTCCAACCACACGGAAACGTCTGTCGCCCACGAGGACACTCTCGCCTATGGGATCCCGCTCCCCGAAAAGATGCTCGGCCACGGGATGCCCGAGCACGACCACCTGCCGTTTGCGGTCCGATTCCGGCCACGCGAAGAAGCGACCATCCCCCACATCTGCATCGGAGACGTACTGATACTCCGGCGTGACGCCAAGCACACCTATCTCCTTCGTGGATCTCGATCCTCGCTTGATCTTCCTGAGAACAATGGCCTGAGGGGAGACGGCGACCACTGCCGGGCACTGTTCGGCGATCGCATCTGCATCTGCATATGTGAAATCGGGACGTCTCATGTACTCAAGGTACTCGGCATAGTTGAAATTGCCCGCTGGCATTTTCGTCACGACAAACGAGTTGGTGCCCATCGAACTGAACAGATCCGCGACGCTCCGGTTGACTCCGGAGATGAGACCTACCATGCCGACAACGTTCATGACACCTATCATTATCCCGAGCGATGTAAGAAGAGAACGCATCCGATTCGCCCGTATGGCCTTGAACGCCGACACGACGCTCTCAAGAAACCTGCTCGCAGGCAGAAGCGACCCGCTCGCCTCTCGAGCTCCTGTTCCGTCGTTGGCTCCGGTTCTGTGCAACGCTTGCGCCATCTTTTTCTCTCTGTCGCGTTCGCTCATCATTCGTAGCTCAGCGCCTGTATGGGATTAAGCCGGCCCGCTCTGATGGCCGGATAGACCCCGAAGACTATGCCGGTTATGAGTGAGAATGCAACGGCCAGCGCCACGGCCCCTGGAGTTGTGGCCGCGGGCAGGGGTGTTGCAACGCGCACGAGGAGAGCGAGCCCGGCTCCCCCACCTATGCCGAGAGCGCCTCCCAATGCCGTGAGAATAACAGACTCGATCAGGAACTGAGACGTCACATCACGCCGGCGAGCTCCGATGGCCTTCCTCACACCGATCTCCCTGGTGCGCTCCGCCACAGAGACGAGCATCACGTTCATGACACCGATCCCGCCCACGAGGAGCGCCAGTGCAACGATGCCTGTCATCGCGAAGTAGAGAACACCAGTCAGCTGCTTGTAGGAAGCGGTCAGATCCTCCTGCGTGTTGATTGCAAAGTCGTCGGGTTTGTCACGCGGGACCTGTCTCCGGATCCGCATGAGCGCACGGATGTCATCGATGGCACGAGCCATCGGCACGCCGGCGGCGGGCTGGCAGTCCACGACGACAGACCTCCGCGAACCGAATGCCTTCCTGAATGTCGTGAAGGGAACGATCACGTGTTCGTCAAGGCTGTCGCCGAAGATGTCGCCCTTCTCATCGAGGATTCCGATGACCACGAACCCCTTTCCCCCGATCTGCATGTTCTTCCCGAGAGGATCCCTGAAGCCGAACAGCTTCTCTGAAACATCTGATCCAATGACGACAACCTGGCGCCTGCGCTCGACATCGAACTGGGTAATGAAACGCCCGGACTCAACAGAGTAGTTGTCAATCGTTTCATACTCGGGCGTGGTCCCGGACACGCGCACACGCCTCATGCTCTCTCCACCATACGATATGCCCCGTCTGGTATGTATGTTGGGAGCCACAAGGCCGATCGAAGGCAAGCTGGCGATCGCGTCCGAATCGTGGATGGTAATCCTCTTGCGGTTCCGGTACTCGTCGGAGTCACCCATCTGAACCCACGGGAAGTGGCTGACGGATATGATGTCCGTTCCGACCGACTGGAACTGCGCGGTCACGCTCTGATTGAGTCCGGCGATAAGCGACATCACAGCGACGAGCGAACCGGCCCCGATGATGATCCCAAGCATCGTGAGAGCAGACCGCATCTTATGCGAACCGAGCGTTCTGAGTGCACTCAGGAATGTCTCGCGGAGCTCCATGCTACGCTCTCTCGGTCGAGCCGACCGGCCGCGTTGGGGATGACGCACCGGCCGAACGCTCATCACTGGCAATCAACCCATCGTGCAATCTGATGATCCTGTTCGCGTGTTCTGCTATGTACTCCTCGTGAGTGACAAGGATGATCGTATTCCCGGCCTTGTGAAGTCCCTCGAATACCTGCATGATCTCTTCCCCAGTGCCGGAGTCGAGGTTTCCGGTGGGCTCGTCCGCGAGAATGATGGAAGGGGCGTTGATGAGCGCTCGTGCGATGGCGACGCGTTGGCGTTGCCCGCCCGACAGCTCATTGGGCCGGTGCTTCGCCCTATCCCTGAGACCGACTGCGTCCATGACACTCCACACACGCTCGGCCCGCGTTCGCCTGTGCGCCTTACTGTATATGAGCGGCAGTTCAACGTTCTGAAAAGCGGTCATTCTCGGAAGCAGATTGAAGGTCTGGAAAACAAAACCTATCTCGGCGCTCCTGATCTCAGCCAGCTCATCATCATCGAGATCCCCCACCTCCTGTCCCTTCAAGCAGTATGATCCCGAGGTGGGCGTGTCGAGACACCCGATGACATTCATCAGCGTTGATTTGCCGGAGCCGGATGGCCCCATGATAGCGATATACTCGTTCTTCTCAATGGAGAGCGAGACGCCCCCGAGCGCGTTGACCTTCTCCGTTCCAACTTCGTAGATTTTGGTCACGCCCTCAAGCTGGATCAGCACGGGCTACTCCTTCCCATCGTCCGACGAACTCTTCTCGTCTATCTTGAGAGCCGCGCCATTCTTGAGATTTCTGAGAATCTTGTACGGTCCGGAGACTACTCTCTGTCCTGCCTCCAGATCCCCCTCAACTTCAAGGCTGAGTTCGTCGGCAATCCCTGTCACGACGGACACGAAACGGGCTTCGTCATTCTCGTCGACGACGAAGACACCCTCGAGTTCCTTCTCATCCTTTCGCTCACTTCTCTTGAGTTTCGGCTCGTCCTTGTCCTTGCTCTGATCCTTTCCCTCTTCCTCCTCCTTGAGCTCGGAAGGCGTACGAGAGACCACCGCCTGGATAGGGACATTGAGCACAGCCGTGTGCTCTGCGGTCACGATATTCACCGTCGCCGTCATGCCTGGTTTGAGCCCAGGGTGAGCATCGTCAAGGAGCACGGTCACGAGGAAGTTCGTCACCTCCTCCTGCGTCCCGGCCATGCCTGTGATCCCAGAGTTGCCTACCTCGGTCACTGTCCCTACAAGGACTGTGTCGGCGAGAGCCTCCACCTCTACCTCAGCCCGCTGACCGATAGCAACATCTACGATATCGGTCTCGTCGATCTCGACCTGCACCTCCATGTGAGACATGTCAGAGATCGTCATTATGACGGTTCCGGGGGCATTCATGGTTCCTGTGACGACGTTCTCGCCCTCCTCAACATTCAGGCGCGTCACGACACCTGAGATCGGAGAGTGAAAGACCGTCTTGTCGAGCTGGTCCTGGGCCGCCCTCAGTGATGCAAGCGCCTCCTGGTACGTCTGGCGGCAAGCGATGGCGATAGCCCGAATCTCGTCGCGCTCTCGCTCGGACACCAACCCGACAGCAAACTGCTCCTCATAGTCCGACAGATCACGCTCCGCGGTCGAGAGCTGAGCCTGAGCCCGCTGGCCCCCGGCCTTGGCCTGTTCAACTCGCGACCCGTAGTAGACATCGTCCAGCGCGAGAAGAAACTCGCCCTCCTCCACCGTGTCCCCCTCGTCGACACCGAGTCGCACCACCTTAGCCATGACGCTCGAGCTGATCTGAACCTTGCTTTCAGCCCTGACTCTGCCGGGCCCTGACACCTTCGCGACAAGGTCTCCGCGCTCGACTTCCTCAACTGACACCTTGGTTCTGTTCTTCCTGTCGAGCCCGAGGTTGGCGAATAAAGCAGCCGCAACAACAACCGCGATCACGACAAGGACAATGATGTTCCTCTTCTTGCTGGCCATGAGCCACACCCCCGGATGCTCCGTTTGTTCCCTGCGTCCAGCTAGTAACCGAGCACTGTTCTAAGCTCGGCTTCTGCTATCTCGTGGTCGTAGCGTGCTTTGATCAGATCCGCTCTCGCCCGCGAGTACGCCAGCCTCGCATAGATGAGATCGAGCATACTTGCGGCGCGAAGACGGAATCGCTCCTCAGAGATCCTGAGTTCCTCGCTCGCCTGTTCAACAACCTTATCCGACACTTCTATGTTACGCCGCTGTTCAACCACGCTGACGCGCGCTGTCTCGATCTCATACGCGGCGTAGAGCCTCGCGTCCCGCAGTGACAGTTCGTAACTCCTCAGACTTGCCTTGCTGTTGTCTATGCTCGCCTTGGTGGCAAGACCGTTGAAGATCGGTAGGGACAGGGTCAGGCCTAGCGAGCGTGTGTAATCCTCATCGTAGTTCTCCCCAAGATCACCCAGGGTGTTCCCGCCCGCTCCGTACGATGCTGTGAGAGACAACGATGGTAGCCGAGCTGCTCTTGCTGAAGAGAGCGATCTTCTGGCAGCCTCGAGTGCCTCCTCCTGTGCTCGCACGTCCGGACGGCGATCGAGCGCCTTTGCCATGTCGAAGTCAAGAGCCTCATCCTCGGCAAGTTCAGCAGGATCGGTAACCTCTATCTCAGTGTCGATGTCTATGCCGATAGTATACAGAAGCCAGAGGCGGGCTGTGCGCACACCTGAATCCGCCGCGATCCGCGCCAGCTCGGCTTGCCCGACCTCGACCTCGGCCTTCAGGTAGTCCGATTTCGAAGCCGAACCGAGTTTGTAGAGACTCTCTGCCTTTCTCAGCTGTTCCCTCGCCAGCCCGACTGCCTCGTCCTGCACCCCAAGGAGTTTCTCAGCCTTGAGCAGTCCGTAGTAGGCCCGTCTTGTTGCTAACGCCGCATCACGGCTGGACGACTCCAGCGAATGGACAGCCGCATTTCTACTGTGCCGAGCACTCCGAATCTCAGACAATGTGCTCCAATCAAAGAGCGTCTGTCTCAGATTGACGTTGCCACTGTAGCCCTCGCTCCCGGTCTCCATTCCATCAATGGCAGTTGTGACATCGCTGTAGGACAAGCTCGCGGAGATATGCGGGAGAGCACCTGACCAGCTCGACATTAACCCGGCATCGGCGCTCGAGAGACTCACCCGTGACTTCGCGAGCGAGACGTTGTTTGCCGCAGCGATCTCGAGGCACTCGTCCAGCTCATAGACACGGGCGCCAGCACTCACAACCGGAACGGATATGAGCACGACTGCGACGGCGAGAACACCGAAACTCTGCCGAAGCCTCACTCTAGCCCGAAACACCTAATCCACCTCCTGGTAGCATTGCAATGATTGCCGACATGGCAAGCCAAGCGAGCACGATAACGGTCGCCGCCTTCTCTTTCGAAACTCTGTACCCGATGGCCAAGCCTATGATGAGGACAACAAGCCACCATATCGAAAACAGGTCGAAGCCCGTGAATAGGAACTTGTAGAGCGTGCTGGACGGCTCCAGGTTGGGCAGGAAGAGCGTTGGACCCAGTTCAACAAACATGGTCTCCTTGGAAAGCATTATCGGCAGCTTCACGAGGCTCCCGATGGTGCCAATGATCATGCCATAGCCGACCACGGCGCGCGCATTCCTGAATGAACCCTTTCCACCCACCATACGAAAGAGAAGGTGGAAGATACCGGCGATCACGAAGAGCATAACAAATGTCTGAATCGCCGCGCCCACCACCGCGGACGGCAGTGCAAACTTGGAAGCCATCCCGAGTGCCATCTCAGCATCCTCGGGCGCGATCTTGCCATCCTGGACAGCCGCACTGATCGCCTCGGCCTGCATCGGTATCACAATGCTGGGGACGATGTACAAGGAGATAGCAACCGCGATGACCGCGGCTACGATCACAGGGAGCCACCACTTTGTGTGGTCTCGTGTCTTGTCCGGATTGGCAGGATCCTTGATCGCCACACTTCCGGCGATCTGAGTCAGCGTGTTGCCCGGATCGATCACGATTCCGGCCATCCATCCCCATGGATTGGGACGCTTGCCGCCGGGCGTGAACTCCGGAACGACTGTGGTCCCTCCACCGATATTTCTCTCTGCCATCTCTCTCCTCCTGCGTCTCACCCGAGATACCGGGTAGTCACTTCACCACCTGCGACCACCCTCCCGTGAGCAGCGCAGCGTCCCTCAAACCTGTTGCTATCCCTCTGAAACAAACAAGAGGGCAGCGACTCGGGGCCGCGCTGCCCTCTTTGACACACATAGACTCTCTGGGGTTTCATGAACCGAGACTTTCCGGCACACATTCTACGCACCAACATGCCCGACCGCGCCCACGCGCACCTACGCACCGACCCCGGCCGCACTCGGTGCTTCCCCCCCCGAGATCGGTGCCACCGGGCGCCTCTGCACACATGGGCTACCCTCTAAGCGTAAACCTGATCGGTACTGCGATCTGCACCGGGACAGCAACGTCTCTCTGCCTGGCCGGCTGGAACTTCCACTGGTAGACGGCGTCAAGTGCCGCCTTATCAAGCCCAGACACCGACTGCAGAATTCTCGCTTCCACCACGTTCCCAAACTCGTCGATCCCGATCTGCACAAGCACCACACCCTCCAGCTCCGCCTCCCTCGCCATATCAGGATAGACAGGTTTGACTTGCTTGATAGGAATCGGTGGATCATCGTACGAAAGGAAGAACTCCGGTCTCGTCGGCGCCGGAGGAAGCTCTGGCGGAGCCTCAACGTCCAGCTCAGTCGACGCGATCGTCTCTTCCGCTGCCGCGTCATCACTCGGCGCGATCTCGGTCACGATCTGCTTCTTCACCTCTTCCACAGGAGGCGGCGGAATCTCAAACTGATCCGGAATCGATATCGCTTCGATCGACTGTTTCTCACGAAGCTGATACGGGCGGATCTCGAGTTCCGGAACTGTGAGAAAAGCCACGACGTGCGCAACAAACGCTATCAGAAACGCATTCCTGAGCATCTTGGAATACGAATCTTTGAGGCGCTGCTCTGCCGTCATGTGCACCATCATGTATGGACTCATTCTCCAACGCCTTTCACTTCACCTTCCGGCCACTGAAATCCGGGCATCCGGCTAGCTCTCTATCAGTGTCGTAGTACTGGCTAGCTCTCTATCAGTGTCGTAGTAAACGAGACGCTCAGAGCGTTCGCTCGCTTCAGCTGCTCCATTGCATCGTCCAGCACGCCATACGGCGCATTAGAATCGGTGTTGAATGCGATGATGAGCGCCGGATTCTCCCGCAGCTTCGCCAGCACGAGAGGTTCAATGTCGCTCATCCCGACTACGAGATCATCGATGGCAATGGTCCCCACAGCATCCACCCAGATGTGAGCTATCTTCTCCCTTGGGATCTTCTCACCTGCCTCCGACCTCGGCAACGAAATCGGCAGTCCTTCCTCAAGCTTGAAAATCGTGGTGACCATGAAGAAGATGATCAGCAGAAACGCAATGTCCGCCATCGAAGACGTCGGAATCTTCGCTCCACTTCCCTCTTTTCTTTTCAGGTCCAAATCGATACCTCCGACTGCTATTCCAGTCCGAGCGCCTTGAGCGAGATGCGCTTCTCGCGCTTCATGCCTCCCTGTCTGAGTTCGTCGTACACGACCCAGACAGCGTCCAGCACCTCGACCATGCTCCCATACGGCGCATCCGGATGAGTTTCAATCGAAATGATCAGTTTGTCATTGACTGTCAGTTGCTCCTTCAGGAGCACCTTGATCTCCGCCAACTCGGTCGGCGCCTCCTCAAGATTGATGAAGTGAGCGCCGCTCCTCGCGGTCACGACCTGCATGACGTTCTCACGCTTGATCTGCCTCACGTCGCCCGATGAACTCGGCAGGATCAGCGGAAGGCCAATCTCCGGGAACGTCGTGCTGACAATAAAAAAGATCAGAAGCAGAAATGCAACATCGGACATGGCCGAATCACCGACCATGTCGGCAGATATTCTCGACCTTCTCTTAAACATTGCCATTCGAGGACCTTCCTCGCGTTGCGGACAGTCGTTACCCTGCTACTTGCCAATGAGATTCATGTCCTGCAAGGTATCGAGCATCTCGGAAGCACTGTCCTCCATCTCCACTACAAAGCGATCGATGCGCTGAACGTACAGGTTGTGCGCGATCTGGAATGGAATCGCGATTATGAGACCTGTCATGGTGGTGATCAGAGCCTCGGAAATACCGCTGGCGACGAGCTTCGCGCTGACCTGCTCTGCCTGGGCAATTGCTTCGAACGCGGAGACCATTCCCGAAACCGTTCCAAGGAAACCGAGAAGCGGAGCGACGTTCGCAACGGTGGCAAGGAGGATCAGTCCTCTCTCAAGGAACGACATCTCGATAATGCCGGCCGTCTCGATGGACTTCTCTATTGACTTCTCGTTCTTACCCCTGGCGGCCTTGAGAAGACCTGCATGAAGAATCTGCGGGATCGGGCCGCGAGTGTCGGCACAGATTGCAAGAGCATCTTCCGTCTTGCCCTTCTTAAGAGCTCCCACCACGCGCTCCATGAGCTTGCGGACGTCCGTGTTTGCCTTGCGAAGCGTGATGCCTCTCTCGATGGTAACGGCCAGACCCAGAATCGAGAGCGCTAAAAGCGCCCACATGAACCTGCCGCCCTTGTTGAAGAACTCGACTAGACCGCTCGTGCGAAAGCCACCGCCGGAGGTCGTCTCGACGATCGGCGCCACTGGCTCCTCGATCGGGACTGCCAGCGAATCTGCAGCCGTGGTGTCCACCACTGCGGTGTCGACAACGGTGGCCTCAGCCATCGTCGCCGCGCCATCTTCCATCTGCGCACTTGCCGGCCCGGCCAGCATCATAACTATCAGCATGACTGGAACAACGTAGAGGACTCTTTTCATTACTCCGATTCCCCCCTTTGTGCCACGCCCCTACCGTAGGTCCGGGCGGGCAGACTCCAATGCTTGGGTGAGCCGCGTCATCCAGGCTCAGCATCATCTTCAGGGTCCCCAGCAGAGACCCAAGCCAGCACTAAGTCCCAACTCCCTCCTTCTGCATGTCCTACCTGCCGAAAACCGCAGGGAATCCGGTCACACGCTCTAAACGAACATGGAGCCAGGATGATCATCACCCGAAGCTCCACCCAAACCAGATTTTACAGATGCGTTCTCCAGGTGTCAACCGAATTGTGCCGTCCCAGAATCGTCTAACTTGTTGCAGCATACGCAATCGCGCGCCCTGAAACACAGGTTTTTGGTATTGACATATGCCCCCCTGACAGTATAATGAGCGTGCGGTCCCCCCGTCCCAAGGTGAGTCCTTGCGGGGGGGCATGAGTATCCGATCTCTGTACCTTGTGCGGTCTTCAGCAGCGTACATCTGCGACAGACAGCATTGCAGGTGTTGAGTCGGTTGGATCAGCCCCCAAAGACGAATGCGCGCCTTTGCCACAATCAGAGTACGGAG
Source organism: Candidatus Eiseniibacteriota bacterium (assembly GCA_030600655.1). Classification (GTDB taxonomy): domain Bacteria; phylum Joyebacterota; class Joyebacteria; order Joyebacterales; family Joyebacteraceae; genus Joyebacterum. Next base: position 1,597 of record JAUVLP010000014.1, on the reverse strand, counting down.
GGACAGACAATCATGATTTCGTTCCGCAGACTGGCGGCCGGTACCCTCGCAACTGTCTTGCTCGCGCTACCCCTGGTAGCGATGGTCTTTCTGACGGGCTGTCGCAAGGAGGAGAAGCTTCTGCTCGACACGAACCTCGCTCCCGACACGCGCTTGACAAGCGCTCCGGCACCCTATGATCAGATGAATTACAGAGTGCATATGCACTGGGCTGGGACCGATCCGGATGGATTCGTGGCAGGCTACTACTTTGCATGGGACGACACGACACCCGGCGTCGGAGCGGACCCCAGCGCCTGGACATTCACGGATAGCACACACCGCCTGTTCAAGGCGCAGATTGATACTGCGGGTGAGACAAGGCGGCATACATTCTATGTGCGCTCGGTCGACAACGAGGGATCGCTTGATCCCACTCCGGCGCGTGTGCGGTTCGATGCCTGGACCCTCCAGCCAGTCATCGATTGGCTGTACAGGGTGGACGGCCCCGAAGACCCCGACGGCACCAGCCCCCATCCTTCTGGCTACCTGGACACGCTGCTGATGTTTACTCCCGCTTCTTTCATGTGGGGAGGCCACGACCCCGATGGCTACGGAGCCCCAATTGAGTACAGCCACAGGCTTGACTCCGGCTCTTTCAGCGAGTGGGGAGATGTAACAGCCGCGACCGAAGATACTATCGCGAGCGGGACGCATTTCTTCTTCGTGAAGGCTCGGGATGAGACCGGCTCAGAAAATTTCCCTGAGAATGTGAAGTTCGTCATGAACTACGAGCCTGATTCTGAGATCACCGAGCCCGCCGCGACGAGCGGCACGCTCACCTTCCGCGATCAGGATACGGTCCGGTTCCGTTGGGTGGCTCGCGATCTCGAGGAGGATGAGGGGCTTGAAGGTGGCGTTGTAGAGGTCTGGATCACGCTCGATGTCGGATTCCAAAAGAAATTCGAGTACGACGGTCCACCCTACACGGGAGAGTGGTACTTCACATCAAACACCTTCCCGTCGGACGAGCACTACATATCCAGTCTTAACAACCCGACGGGGGGCAACAAGGTCCATGTGTTCGAGATCTATGCGAAGGATGTTGAGAACCGCTTTGAAGCAACCAGCACTCTCATCTCCGACCGCGAAGTGTATGAATTCTGGTACAACTACCCTCCGGAGACAGTGATCACATTCCCTGCCACAGGTGACACGGTCCCTCCCGACTTCACTGTGACGTGGGAAGGAAGCGATTTCGACGGCGAAGTCGTCCACTACCAGTATGTTCTCGACCCCACGATTAACAGCTGGCGGATAACTGAGGACGATTTCATGGAGTATGAGGACATCGAGCCGGGCTTGCACCAGTTCAACGTCCGCGCATGGGACAACGCCGAATGTTGGGAGACAGGTTACCGTGAAGTGATGTTCTACGTGTCAGACAGCGAATAGGACTGGGGGGCTTTCCCCCTGCGTGCAACAGATACGAGGAGGAACGAGAGACGATGATCGGTTTCAAACGAATCTTGGCTTTGCTGCTGATTGCCGGGGTCTCTATCGTGATCCTGCTGGCTGGATGCACCAAGTTCAGCCCGGGTGACATGAATGAGAATAT
>JAUVLP010000146.1 GCA_030600655.1 Candidatus Eiseniibacteriota bacterium | reverse complement strand
CCAGGAGAAGGTGCGGGGACGGATCAGGAACATGAGGAGCTTCACCGACGACAGAAGCTGCGAACGCATCATCTACGCCCTCGTCGCAGGAGATACCGAGGATATGATCCGCCAAATCTACACATAACTATGGACATTACCGAACTGCCTCCAGAGTTATCATCAACCTATACGTCCGATCTTACCAGAGCATCTGCAAAAGCCTCCGGGTCAAACAGCTCGATGTCATCGATGCCCTCTCCCAATCCAACGAATTTGACGGGAATTCCGAGCTCCCGCGCGATTGCCACCGCGATTCCGCCTCTGGCAGTACCGTCCAACTTCGTCAGAACGATCCCGCTTATCCCGAGAGCCTCATGGAACAGTTTCGCCTGTGAGAGCGCATTCTGTCCAGTGTTGGCATCGATAACCAGTAGAACCTCGTGAGGGGCCCCCGCCATTCGCTTCCCCAGGACGCGATGGATCTTGCGCAACTCCTCGAGCAGGTTCTTCTGTGTGTGAAGACGTCCCGCGGTATCGACTATAAGCACGTCGATGTTCCTTGCGATGGCTGCATCCAGGGCATCGAAGGCCACGGCCGCTGGGTCACCACCATCTTCACCCGCAATGAGCTGAGAGCCGCTTCGTTCCGCCCATATTGCCAACTGCCGACAGGCGGCCGCTCTAAAAGTGTCGGCTGCAGCCAGGATGGTACTCCGCCCTGCATTCTGCTCAAGCGCTGCCAGTTTGCCTATCGTCGTCGTCTTTCCGGTTCCGTTGACGCCGATGACCATGATGACGTGTGGCCGCGTGCGCTCCTCTCCACGCTGGCCTGTGCCTGTGCTCTTCAGGGTCCGCGCTATCTCCTGGGCGATCAGCTCTGCTGCAGCGTCAACACCCGCGGACGAGATTCTCTGAGAGTTCTCCTTGAGGAGATCAATGAGATCGCCTGCCGTGCTAACCCCTATGTCTGCGGCAATGAGTGTCTCCTCAATGAAGTCAAGCGCGTCCGCGTCGAGCGTTCGCGAGTCACCGAGCGCCTTTCTGAGACCATCCAGGATGGCTGTCCGCGTTTTGCCGAGACCGCTAAGCAGTCTCGTAAACGATCTCTTCACTCGTCACCTCGTTCTCCACGTCGCCGAGGCGCACGGATACAACCTTCGAGATTCCGGACTCCTCCATCGTGACGCCGTACAGCCTGTCGGTAGCTTGCATAGTTACTTTGTTGTGGCTGATAACAATGAACTGTGTCCTGTCCGAAAACTCCCGGAGCATCCTGATGAAACGCTTCACGTTTGCGTCATCGAGCGGCGCGTCAACCTCATCGAGAATGCAGAAAGGAGAAGGTTTAACCAGATAGATGGCAAACAGCAGAGCTATCGCCGTCAGCGCCCGCTCGCCTCCGGAGAGGAGACTCAGTCGCCCGAGTTTCTTATCACGTGGACTGGCAACGATCTCGATCGCAGAATCGAGAGGATCGTCCGGTTGCAGAAGCTTAAGGTCGGCCTCACCTCCCTCGAAGAGGCGCCCGAACATATCGGTGAAATTCCCCCGAACCTGTTCAAATGTCTCCACGAACATCTTCTTCGCTGTTGCATTGATCTCCTCGATGGCTTCGGACAGCATCGTTCGCGATCTATCGAGGTCCTCGTACTGCGCACTCAGGAACTCCAGGCGTTTGCTCTCCTCATCGTATTCGTCAAGGGCAAGCAGATTGACCGGTCCCATCGACCGCAGTCTGACCTTGATTCTTTCAACCTCCTGCCTGGCCGCGGCAAGATCCCCGATCTCTTCCTCGGTTGTGCCATCGTGAACAGGAGTGTTGCTTAGCTCTATCCCATAGTCCTCGCGAATTCGAGCGGCCAGGGCCTCACTTCGCCCTTTGAGCTCGGTGTCCCTGAGCTCGATTTCGTGTAGCTCTCTCTGGAATCGCTCCCTGGATTCACGGGCCTCGCGGTTGGCGCCGGCGATGCTCTCGATCGTCGCGCGACGCGATTGCATCTCGGTATGTGTGTTCTCGCGCCGAGCCGTGAACTCGTCGTTCTTCGACCGGAGCTCCCCAAGAATGCTGCTATCTTCCTCGATGCTGGAAGCAAGATCCTTCACTACTTGCACATGTTCTGCACGTTCAGTTATCTTCCTCTCAATAGCTGAGTGGGAAGTCGTAGCCGTGTCTGCAAGCTGTGCGCGCTCGGCTCTGAGCTGTTTCAGATTCGCTTGCGATGACGCTACGGCGATCGCGGCAGCCCTCTCAGCGCCAAGGGCTGCATCTCTCGCCTTCTCGGCATCTTCGAAGTCCCTTTGCAGGACATGAAGGCGCTCACCTGCCTCATCCTCTCCCTTCGAGAGGCCGGCAAGCCGCTCCGCGATCTCGGCGATCTCCACTCTCGTTGCCGTCATACGATCGGCGAGTCCATCCCGGCGGCCTACCAGATTGTCTGCCTTCTCGTCGATACTTGTCTTGGTCAGCTCCAGTTCCGTGACCTTTCTCTTAGCATCCCAGAGCTCCGCCTCGGCTTGTTCCACCAACGCTCCAGCAGACCTCATGTCAGTCGACATGCGCTCAATCCCGCATGAGCGCTCTGAAACGGTGGCCTTCGCAGCAAGAAGCTCAGACTCAAGCTTCGTCACCTCGTCCCGCGCGTTCTCAACGCGTTCCGTTCTTCTAAGCAGTCCCACATCCTCACTGGACACATGACCTCCGCCCAGGAGACCGCGGGATGAGACCATATCGCCGGTTCGAGTAACAAATGCGAGATCCGCGGTCGCGAAGCGGCGGGCGAGATCGACACCGCGATCCAAGTCTTCCACAACCACTACACCATCGAGAAGGAGAGAAGCGAGTGAACGGTGTTCGTCTGCACACCGAACAAAGCTCTCGCAGCACCCCATCACACCCTCGCTGGAGAGAATCGTGCTGGGGATCTCCCTATGAGCAATGGAATCGAGTTCGGAGAGCGGGATGAATGTCGCACGGCCCAGCTTAAGGTCCGCGAGTCGACTGATCCCCGCACGTGCCGAGGCGATGTCACTCGTTACGATGTACTGAACGGTGCCGGCAAGAGCGGCTTCGAGGGCACGGGCCATTGAGGGTTCCACATTCAGGACATCCGCCACAGTTCCGACGAGTCCCGGAATCTCATGTGACCTGTCGGAAAGGAGGGCACGCACGCCATCCTGATACCCGCCGTACCCGTCCCGGATTTCAGTCAAGAGCTCGAGCTTGTGCATCGCTGACGCCAGCTGCCCTTCGACCCTGGCTTCTCTCTCTCGGGCCGTCAGCAGTTCCTCACGAGCGCTGTCGAGACCGGCTGAGCTTGTCTTCTCTGCGGCACGCGCGGCTCTGGATGAGTCCAGTAGCTCCTTCTCTTCCTCCAGAGCTTCAAGAATGCACGTTTCCTTCTCTGAGAGCCCAGCACGCGCGGCGGCAAGCGTTTCCTCGATCTCGACATGCTCATGCATCAGGTCGTCCAGTCTCGTACGGAAGCTCTCAAGCTCGCCTTTGATTCCTGCTGAGTTCTCCAGTCCCTTGAGTCTCGTCTGCTTCTGCCCCGCCACATCCCTCTGGAGCAGGCTGTAGTCCTTCTCGCTCTTCTTCAGCAGATCGCATGCTTGAACAAAGTCCGCCTCGAGACGCTCAGTCGCAGCAACCGCGCTCTGCACTTCGGCTTCGAGCTTCTCGGTTCTATCGAGGGCCAAGGATAGATCTGCTCTAGCGTTGGTTGCTTCAACATCGAGCTCTTCAGCACGGATCTGAGATGATCTGACGCGCTCGCGGCTTACAAGAAGACCATCCGCAAGATCGCGCATCCGACTCTGCAGCTCAGCTATCTCTGCGTCAAGAACCTCCAGGACCTCGTCTCTTCCCTGGAGATCTACTCGTATCGCATCCGTTGTCTCCTCGTCTCTCCGGAGAACTCCCTCAAGAGCACCAAGTTCCTTCCTAAGAAGGGTTGCACTCTCGCGTGAGCCGTTCCGGATCTGTTCCCACTCAGCATAGTCGTGGTGAGCCAGGAGTACCTCGGTGCCCTTCAGTTCATCTGTGTAGCGCCGGTGTCGCCGCGCCTGCGAGAGCTGTCTTTTGAGAGAGCGTACCTGCTTTTCGACCTCTCCGATGATGTCGGCCACACGTTGCATGTCCGACTCTGTTGCCTTCAACTTGTTCAGCGCTGATCGCTTGCGGACCTTGTACTTCATTATCCCGGCAGCCTCTTCGAACATGAACCGGCGATGTCCGGCAGAATCGGAGAGAACCGAGTCGACCATCTTGCGTTCGATCAGCGAGTACGTTCGTGTACCTATGCCCGTGTCGAGAAAGAGATCGTGGATGTCACGGAGGCGACATACCGATTTGTTGATCGAATACTCGCTCTCTCCCGACCGGTAAATCTTCCGGCCGATGAGGATCGTCGAATAGTCGATCGGCAGGTAGCCCTCGCTGTTGTCTATGGTCAGCGTTACCTCTGCCCGTCCGAGTCGCTTTCGTTTCTTCGTGCCATTGAAGATC
>JAUVLP010000036.1 GCA_030600655.1 Candidatus Eiseniibacteriota bacterium | reverse complement strand
AACGGGTACGACAGGCCTACGGAAACGCCGTAGTGACGCTCCGTAAAATAGCGTTTCTCCCCGAGGTCTTCACCGAACATCGTTCTATCGGAATAGAGATAGTGACGATACGTATACGCACTTGCAGAGTAGTTGATGCGTCGCGCCAGGTACTCGTAGCTCAGATGAGCATTGCTGAACTCGACCGAGGAAAAGAAGTCCGTCATGAGGTAGAAACGGTGGTTCCCCAAGATATCGCTGACGGCCACCTCGACTGCTGCACCAATGCCGTGGGCAGAATTGTACGATACGCCGCCATTGATCCAGTCAGGAGAAAATCGCGGCGTGTAGCGCTCGACCCCCGCTTTCTCCCGGGATACTCCGTCCGGTTCACGCGGCTTTTTCCCGATCGCCTCCTCGTATTCGGCTCTGGCCATACTCACGGCATAGCTCTCACCACCCGACCGGACGCCCGTGGAGTCTGCGGTTGCGTTCTCACCATCCTCCGCGACTGACCGGCCCCCCATGGAGTCCGCGGTTGCGCTCTCCCCGGCCTCTGCAACTGACCGGACCCTCGCACTATCCGCGGTCGCCTCCTCACCTGGGAGACCAAGAGCCTTTTCCCAATCCATATCATCAAACGGTTCCGTGCCCAGCTCAGGTTCGGCACTCGGAAAGGCGCCACCGGATTCGATCTCATCGGCGAAATGCGTGAGAGGATCCTTCACGACAGCGACATCCCATCCTAGTTGCTCGTACCCAACGAAGACCAGCCGATCGCCCTCGCGCGACCAGCTCGGCGATTCGGCTCCCCCGACAAGATTCGTCAGGGCCGCGCACATCGACTCATCGAGGTCAACTACGTACAGTTCCGGCGAACCGCTGCGGTCAGAGGAGTATATGAGCTTTCGCCCGTCCGGTGACCACGTGGGTGACCGTTCCCTACCCCGAGCCCGTACGATCTGCGAGACATCACGGCTTTCCATATCTATCATGTAGAGATCATAGCTTCTGTGAAAGCCTCGCTCAGTCGGCGACCCCTGATCAGACGTGAATGCAATGAACCTGCTGTCAGGCGACCACGCTGGATCGCGTTCATCACTGAAGTCGTCCGTGAGTCTGTCGAGTCTACTGCCGGCGGGATCAGTGAGGTAGAGCTCCGACGCCCCACCCTTTATACCCACGAAAGCTATCCATTTCCCATCCGGCGACCAGGCTGGAGTGTACAATCCGTCCAGGGGAAAAGTCAGGCTCCTCAAGACGTTGCCGGTATCGGCATCGAGAATATGAATCGCGTCGCTGGCTCCCGCCTTCGTGGCCACGCATATCTGCGTTCCATCCGGAGACCATGAGAACCCGGTACGAAGAAGGTGGAGCTGCTCGAATGCATCGGTTCTTTCTCCCTTGATGAGATGCTTCAATATCGCCCCGTCGAGCGTAGAAGCGATATAGACATCCGCATACCCGCTCTTATCACTGGCGAATACGACACGCATTCCATCCGGAGAGACCGCCGGACCTCTGTTGAAATAGGAGTGGTCCCTCCGATGATCCGTCAGGAGCTTCGCTGTGTCACTGAGGCGTGAGCGTTCGGCTACCTGGGGCCAGTAGTTGCGCTTGAGCCATTCCTCCCACTCGCGCGAGAGTTCAGCCGGCTTCAAACCCAGCGTCTCGTGAAGCGTTCGGTCGAGGTTCTGCGTGCGCGCGAGGTCGTGGACCATCTCGGACACCTTCTCGTTTCCATACTGCTCGGCGATGAAAACGAAGACTGATTGTCCCTCCTTATAGACCGCGTATCCACCGAAGAGATACTCCAGCGGGATCACGACATCGGATATGACCATGTCGCGGATCATCATCTCAGCGTTCGTGTCCCATCCCTGGGAAGCATATTCTGCCAGACCCTCAGCGAACCAGAGCTGGACGGGATTGAAATAGGCCTGGCGGATCACAGATTCTGCAAGACCGCGGTAGACGATATCGAACATGAACACGTGCGTGAGTTCGTGGTGGATTACGTGGCGCAGCTCATCGTAGGAACCCGTGAAAGGTATAACGACCCGGTTCTTGAAGAGCTCCATGAATCCCCCAACGCCCTCACCAACGTGTGAAGACAGAATGTTCGTCTGCTGGAATTCATTGTGGGAGGCGTAGATGATGATTGGGATGACAGTGGAAAGCTCGTGGTTCAGCACCACCTCGAGGTTGTCGTTCGACTCCTCAACGATCTGTGTCACTGCCTCGGAGAGATCCTCCAGGCCCGAGTAGTAATAGACATCGAAGTGTTCGGTCTTGACTATTGTCCAGTCGAATCGCTCGTACTGGACCTTGTTGCGCCCGAACCGGGTCGCGGAAGCGTCAGGCCCGGCTGAGAACAGGGTCAGCAGCACAATGGCGATTGAAATATAGACATTCCTGGAGAATGGAAGCAGCATCTAATAGTCCGTTCGTTTAGTCACTAGAGGCTATCTACATTCTAACACCGCGCGACGCAGTGTCAACAACACCCGTCCTCGCTTGTCCTGACAGGCTGAACGCAATAGTGATCGCATGGCGTGCGCGAAACGAAAATGAAGAGGTTGACACGAGCACCCATCGTAGCGAAGATGTGAGACGTATTCTCGCACTGTGTTCTTCGATGGAGAGGATCTGTCTTGGCCAAACCCCTTGGACATTCGACTGGCAAACGCTTGTGGATCACCGGCTATGCTCCGTTCGCTGCGGCCGCTATCACTCTGGTTGCCGTCCTGATCTCCTGCAGCAGCCCGGAAAACGATCAAGCTTCAGAAGATCTGACTGCCAATGGCTCCACCATCACAGAGGCAGAGTACATCGATTACATCTCCGCCCTTACAGTTGCTCTCGAAGAAGGCCTGACCGGAGATGCGGCTGATCTCAAAATATCCGAACTCGGGGTGAAGGTACTGATCGACGGCGAGATCGAGCTGGTTCTGGACGGTCTGCGCCGTGACCCGATTCACTGGGTGGAGGTCGAACGGTCCATAGATGAACGGACCGAGCTGATGAGAAGAAACGGCCACCGCCCGAAGAACGTCACGGATCAGGAGAATGAACGGTAGCTGCGCAAGCAGATCAAGCGACGCGCTACTGAAATCACACCGGTTGATCCCTCTACCGCAAGCCTGTCAGATCGCGCACCACCAGCCAGACCATCAGGATGCCGAAGAACGCTATGCCGACCTGCTGCCAGATCAACAACTGGCGTTCGGTGAGCGTCCTGCGGCGCAGTTTCTCAAGCAAGAGGAGCAGGAGGTGACCTCCGTCCAATATGGGAAGCGGCAGGAGATTGATGAGGCACAGGTTCAGGCTCAGAGCCGCCATGAACATGAAGAAGTAGCTTCCGCCCCACCTCGCGCTCTCACTTGCCATCTGCATCACACGAATGGGCCCACCGAGCTGTTCTGATGATGCCTGCCACGTCACAACTCTCCAGATGAACCGGCCTATCTGAGAAATGGTGGAGACAGAAATTCTGACGCCCATCGTTAATGCGCGCCACGGGCCGAGGCGTCGCGTCTCCCATGGACGCATGATACCGATGAGACCGATTGTCTTGGTCTCGGAGTCCACCTGCCCCTGGCCTTCCTCAGGAACAAGAACGGCGCTCATCAGAACCCCGTCTCGTTCCCAGACTACCTCGGTCTCTTCAAGCGGACGTTCGTGGATGAGGTCCCCAAGTTCGTACCACGTCGACACAGCGTTGCCGGCAATTGACACGATCCTGTCCCCGGACCTCAGCCCCGCGCGATCCGCCGGGCCAGCGCGCATGACGTCTCCGATGACCGGTGGGATGCGTGGCGTGATTCCCAGAACCATAGGCTCTGCATCAGGATCATCGCTCCCGGACATATCAATACTGATCTCCCGCCGCTCTCCCTCTGTATCACCGATCACCCACAGCGTGAAGTCCTCTCCGACCCCGTCCAGCTCCTCGTAGACATCGCGCCACGTATCCACATCGACGCCACCCACGGCCACTATCACATCACCACCGGCAAGCCCAGCCTGTTGAGCCAACGACCCCGGTGTTACCTCATCGATGATTGACTCACCAAGAGTCGGCGACCCGGCGATCATGAGAACGAGTGATGTCACAATAACGGCCCATACGAAATTCGTGACCGGTCCTGCGGCTATGATGAAAGCGCGCAGCGCGATCGACTTGGCCACAAATGTCCACGGCTCTGCCCCCGAAGGATCGGCCATGTGCTCGGCTCCCGCCATCTTCACGTACCCGCCCAGGGGAATGAGCGAGATGGCGTATTCTGTGTCACCCCTGACGAAGCTTACTATCCTCGGTCCGAAACCTATCGAGAAGCGCTCCACGCGAACACCAGAGATGCGCGCCGCGAAGAAGTGTCCGACCTCGTGCACGATAATCAAGATGCCCAGAAGAACAGCGGCGAACAGGTAGAAGATGTACATGATGCTCCCATTCTTTCTGCTTCAGTGCAGGCGACCGACCCGGGAGTGCTCCGGGCGGAATGCCGTGTAGCACCCGGGCCACCGTTTCAGTCTGCCAGCTGCGCCACAACACCCAGGGCATAGACTCTCGCCTCGTCCTCGGCGGCAAGTATGTGATCCATGTTATCTGCCGGCGCGAAGCGAACTCCATCGAGGGTCGCTTCTATGACCGACGCGATCTGTCCGAACCGAATCCGCTCATCAGTGAATGCCCCGACCGCCACCTCATCGGCGGTCGCCGCTATGGCCGGCGCGGTACCTCCGATTCGTCCGGCCTCGACGATGAGGCCGTAGCATGGGTAGCAGGCTTCGTCCAGCGGCTCGAAGCTGAGTCCGCCAATTGCTCCCAAGTCACACCGTCCGAAAGCAACAGGTGGAGGATCCGGATAGAACATCGCATACTGAATCGGCACCTTCATGTCGGGCTCCCCGAGATGCGCGAGGAGACTCCCGTCAACCAGCCGCACCAAGGAGTGCACGATGGACTGCGGGTGCACGACGACGGCGATTCTGTCGTACGGCAGATCGAACAACCAGTGGGCCTCCATGACCTCAAGTCCCTTATTGAACATTGAGGCGGAATCAACCGTGACCTTCCGGCCCATATTCCATGTGGGGTGGTTCAGAACATCATCAAGCGAAGCCGTCGCCGACGCTTCGGAGGACATGCCTCTGAGCGGACCGCCTGACGCCGTGAGCGTCACGCCGTCTACCTCATCGCGGCGCGTGCCCTTCAGGCATCTGAAAATCGCGCTGTGCTCGCTGTCAACCGGAATAAGCTCACTCCCTGTCACCGATGCCATCGGGATGAGAAGCTCGCCCGCCATGACCAGCGACTCCTTATTCGCAACAGCAACGCGATTGCCGGTACGAACAGCAGCAAGTGCGGGTTTGAGACCCGACGAACCGACCAGGGCATTGAGGACCAGATCCAGGTCCGGATCGCCGGCAAGGTCATCGAGAGCCCCGGCGCCTCTGAGTACCACTACTCCTGGAGGAAAGTCCGCGCTCCGAGCTTCGTCACCGATAGCCACGCGCTGAACGCCGAAACGAGCTGCCTGTTCGGCGAGAAGAGTTGAGTTGCTGAGAGCGGAGAGAGCCACCACCTCGAATGCTCCGGGAGACGCGGCGACAACTTCCAGCGCCGCACGCCCTATCGACCCGGTCGAACCGAGGATTGTTATCTGCTTCGGAACTCTCACGATCAATCTCCAGGAATGGCCGTTTTTCCTAGTGCACCATGAACTGGAGGTAGTAGTAGACAAGCGGCGCCACAAACAGAACGCTGTCAAACCTGTCCAGCATCCCTCCATGTCCGGGAAGTGCACGGGACGTGTCCTTTATCTTCACGTCTCGCTTGAGAAGCGACTCAACAAGATCGCCCAATGTCGCCATGACGGATGATCCGATGCCCAGTATGATGATGTCGAGAAACGAAAGATAAGTCACGAATGTGAACCTGGCAATTATCGCAACCAGCAGTGAGCTGACCACACCACCGATAGCGCCCTCTACCGACTTGTTCGGGCTGACTCTGGCAAGGAGCTTTCGCTTTCCGAAAGCGTGGCCCAAGAAGAACGCGCCCGTGTCACTACCCCAGGCGAGCGCAAACGCCAGGATCACCAACCAGCCTCCAATGTCACCCCCGGGAGCCGATTGACCCAGCCTTCTGAGAAGGATGATGTGACTTCCGAGCCAGGCCACATAAAAGATACCCAGAATCGTAGTCGAGATGTGAAAGACCGCCAGTTTGCTGTCTCGACGCGTCAGTTCCATAATCATGACACCAACGAGAACGAGCGTGATGAAGAGACTCGCGAAGAGCCCTCCCTGGAAATAGATATACCAGGAAACACCGAGACCGGCGCCCACACCAAGCTTCTTGTACGGCTCGATGCCCTTGGCCTCCATCATCGTGTAGAACTCGAAAAGCCCCACACCGATGACGAGATTCATGGCAAGGAGAAAACCGATACCTCCAACAAGTGAGAACACTATTGCGAGGGGAGCACCGACCGCGGCGGTCATGGATCGTCTGATGAGCTGCTTCTTGTCTATTGCCATATGGTCTAAGCTCCCACTCGGCCAAAACGCCGCTGCCGCGTCTGGTAATCCCTTATCGCCGCGAACAGATCTCGCCGTCGGAAATCCGGCCAGAGAACGTCCGTCATGTAGAGCTCAGTGTAGGCAATCTGCCACAGGAGGAAGTTGCTTATCCGCATCTCACCGCTCGTCCGTATGAGAAGATCCGGATCGGGAAGATCGGGGCAGTAGAGATTCCTGCGAAAGACATCGTCATCGATATCGGATGGCCTCAGAACCCCTCGCTTAACATCGCGAGCGATAGAACGCACGGCGTCCACGATCTCGGCCCGCCCTCCGTAGGAAAGCGCCAGGTTGAGTCTCAGACCCGTGTTCCCGGACAGCCTTGCTCTGCATCTCTCGAGTCTCTCCCGGGCATACTTGGGAAGCAGATCGATCCGGCCGATCGCCTGCAACATGATGTTGTTCTCATCCATCTCCTCGATCTGATCCTTGAGGGTCTGATCCAGAAGATGCATGAGCGCTGAGACTTCCTTGCGGGGGCGCGTCCAGTTCTCCATAGAGAACGTGTAGAGAGTCAGCTCGCCCAGCTCAAGTTCAGCCGCAGCTATAATGACGTCTCTCACCGATTCAAGCGCGGCGGCGTGCCCGGCAATGCGCGGCAGCCGACGGCGTTTGGCCCACCGTCCGTTGCCGTCCATGATGATCGCAATGTGGCTGGGCAGACTCGCAACATCGACACCCGAGCGGGCAAGGGCGTTCTTGTGTCTGCGTCCTGCCATGGTCTCTCCCGTAACTTGCAGACGAAGGCGACCGGATCACACCGGCCGCCTTCGCTGCTTCCTGCGGCTCGCTGCAGCCTCTAGCCCTGCTCGATCGAATCGAACGGACACTCATCCACGCACAGGGCGCAGTCGGTGCAAAGATTCGGGTCGATCACGTACTTGTCCGGCCCCTCCGAAATCGCTTCGACCGGACATGCGCTCACACACGCGCCACATGAGGTGCATGTGTCCATGATCACGTACGCCATTCAAGCCTCCAATTCAGGGTGCAACTCCAACGTCCGGCCACAAGGGCTAGACCTTCATCAGTTCCTTCTCCTTGGCGTCAAGCACGCTGTCCACTTGCTTGGTGTACTTGTCCGTCAGATCCTGAACAGTGTGATCGTGTGCCCGGTGAAAATCGTCTTCTGAGATCTCACCGGCCGCCTTCATCTTCTTGAGAGATTCATTGGCGTCCCTGCGGACATTCCTGATTGATACACGGCTTTCTTCCGCCAGCTTGTGGACAAACCGGACAAACTCCTTCCGGCGTTCCTCCGTAAGCGCGGGAATCGGAATTCTGATGATGTTGCCGTCATTCGATGGGTTCAGACCGAGGTCCGCTTTGAATATGGACTTCTCGATGTCACCAATGATGCCCTTTTCCCATGGTTGCACGACCAGGAGTCTCGCTTCCGGAACACTGATGTTGGCGACCTGTCTGAGCGGAACCGTGCTGCCATAGTACTCGACCTTCACCCCGTCGAGAAGCGAGACAGTGGCCTTCCCGGTGCGTATCTTCGCGAGTTCACGCTTCACCGCGTCCACGGACTTCGACATTCTCTCTTCAGTCTGGGCGAAGAGTTCTTCCATCTGCTAGTCCTCCTTCACAACAGTTCCGATTGATTCACCATCGATCACCCGCCGTATGTTCCCGGTGACCCAAAGATCGAATACGACGATCGGCAGCTTCTGCTCCCTGCATAGAGAAAAGGCCGTCGTATCCATGACGGCGAGTCTTCTCTCGATTGCCTCTGTGTAGGTAAGCTCCGTGTACCGCTTGGCATCCGGATGGATTGCAGGATCGGCGTCGTATACACCGTCGGTCTTCGTACCTTTGAGAAGCCCGTCAGCCATGATCTCAGATGCTCTGAGTGCGGCCGCCGTGTCCGTACTGAAGAACGGGTTTCCCGTTCCTCCAGCAAACATTACAATTCCGCCCGAGCGGAGATACGCCTTCGCTCTAGCTACATCAACAGGTTCCGCCAGAGTTCCGCACGGTATCGCGCTCATGACATGCGCTTCGAGTCCCTGCTTCTCAAGTGCGACACGGAGCGCCAGCGCGTTGATAATGGTCGCGAGCATTCCCATGTGGTCGGCAGCCACACGGTCAGCGCCGCTCCGCGCGACCGATGCCCCGCGGAGGATGTTTCCGCCACCTATGACGACACCGAGTTCCACTCCAGCTTCATGCGCATTGCGCAACTCGCCGGCAAGCCATGAAACCGCATCAGGCGAGATGGGACTATGCCCCTCACCTTTCAGCGCTTCTCCACTGACCTTGATGATGACTCGTTCAAACGCAGGCATCTGCTTCCTCACCTAGCCTCGAACCTACTCGCCGAGGTTCATGCGGACGAAGCGCCGGATGCGGATGTTTTCGCCGAGAACGCCGATCGTCTGATTGAGGAAATCCGCGATCGTTATGTCATCGTTCTTAACAAAAGGCTGATCGAGCAGACATGCTTCTGAGTAGTACTTCTCAACTCGCCCGTCTACGATCTTCTCCACGATGTTCTCCGGCTTGCCGGAAGCTATCGCCTGCTCACGATAGATCGCCTTCTCTCTGGAGAGGATATCTTCAGAGAGCTCCTCGCGAGAAACGACGAGAGGATTCTGCGCTGCGATGTGCATGGCGACGTCCCTCGTGAAATCCAGGAACTTGTCGGTCCTCGCCACGAAGTCCGTCTCACAGTTCACTTCGACAAGTACGGCCAGCTTTGAGCCTGAATGCACGTACGAAGCTATTATGCCCTCGCCCGTAGTCCTATCGGCCCTCTTGGCGGCCT
The DNA here is from genome assembly GCA_030600655.1 of Candidatus Eiseniibacteriota bacterium. Taxonomy (GTDB): domain Bacteria; phylum Joyebacterota; class Joyebacteria; order Joyebacterales; family Joyebacteraceae; genus Joyebacterum. Next base: position 10,622 of record JAUVLP010000036.1, on the reverse strand, counting down.
TCAGAACGCCCGTCTTACGGAGGTAGTCACTGGCCTCCTCAAGATTGCCGTTGGTCTTCTTGAGTGCTGACTTGCAGTCCATCAGACCGGCACCGGTCTTCTGTCTGAGTTCCTTCACTTGGGCTGCACTGATCTCCATCTTTTTCTCCAGCTCTTTGAATTCAAGTAGATGACTGAAACGCCTGGTACTACGCCTGCTTCGGCTCGACCTTCGATACCACCTGAGCCTCAGGCTTTTCTCCGGCCTCCGGCGTCCTCGCCTTCGGGGTCTTGTCCGAATCCGGCTCTACGGCATCCTTGCCTTCGAGCTGGTGAGCCTTGGCCTCGAGCACACTGTCGGCCACGAACGCCGCGAAGAGCCTGATCGAACGGATCGCGTCATCGTTGCCGGGAATCGGATAGGTAATCGGATCCGGGTTCGCGTTCGTGTCAACGATCCCGATGATCGGTATGCTGAGCTTGCTGGCCTCACTCACCGCGATGTCTTCCCTCTTGGTATCGAGAATGAACACCAGACCGGGAGCCTTCTTCATGTCGCGGATGCCGTCCAGAACCTTGAGGAGTTTTGCTTTCGCTCGATCGTGCTTGAGTCTCTCGCGCTTCGAGATGAGCTCGTACGTTCCGTCCTCGGCCATCTTCTCGATGTCCTCAAGCTTCTTGATGCTCTTGCGGACAGTCTGGAGGTTGGTCAGCGTGCCCCCGAGCCAGCGCTCGGTCATGTGGAGCATACCGCACCTCTCAGCTTCTTCTTTCACGATCTTGTGGCCCTGCTTCTTCGTGCATACGAACAGAACCTTGCCACCGCCGCGAACGGTATTGAAGATCGCAGTCTCAGCTCTCTTCATAAGGCCGACTGTCTTTGCGAGATCTACGATGTGGATCCCGTTCCGCCTCATGAAAATATAGGGCTTCATCTTGGGATTCCAACGGCGGGTCTGGTGGCCGAAATGAACGCCGGCCTCCAGCAGAGTACGTACGTCTGGTATTGCCATTGTTTTCTACTCCCTCCTACCACGTGGTTGTCTCTTCCGCGACCATCACCCCGAAAACAAGCCGCAGCGGATGCATCCGCCACGGACCCTTGCTACGGTCCGGTCACGTGCTGGATTTGCTCCCGCGCCCCCACGCCAATCAACACAAGGGGACGTAGACACAAGGGAACATATGTTGTTCTACCGCTTCGAGAACTGGAACTTCTTGCGAGCGCCGGGCTGCCCGGGCTTCTTCCGTTCCTTCGTCCTCGAGTCTCTCGTCAGCAGTCCATCCTGCTTCAGAGGCTTCCTGTAGCTCTCGTCGATCTTCACCAGCGCCCGGGCAATGCCGAGTCGTACCGCCCCCGCCTGCCCTGTCATTCCGCCGCCTCTGACATTCGCGCGAACATCATAGCGATCACTGGTCGAGGTCACATCGAGAGGCCGCAGGATGTCGCCGACCAGAGTCTTCCTCGGGAAGAACTCGTCGATCGACCGCCCGTTCACTACTCTGAGACCTGTGCCCGGGATCAGCCGCACTCGTGCGACCGCCTCCTTGCGCCTTCCAACTGCCTGGAAGGAACTCGCCATCAGACTTCTCCTTTCAAACGACTATCGCCGCCGACCGCTAAGACACCGTCGTCAATGACAGACGGAGAGCGGCGCAATACACTAGACTTCCAGAACCTCAGGCTGCTGCGCCTCGTGCGGGTGCTCCGGACCTGCGTAGACGCGAAGCTTCTTAAGCATTGCACGCCCGAGCTTATTCTTCGGGAGCATGCCCTTCACAGCGCGCCGCACGACCTCTTCGGGTCTGGTCTCCATGAGCTTCTTCATCGTGACGTACCTGGAACCACCGGGATAGCCGCTATGAGAGAAGTAGGTCTTCGTCTCGAGCTTCTTACCCGTGATCACGATCTTCGAGGCGTTCACGATGACAACGAAATCACCCGTGTCCAGATGGGTCGAGAAGTTCACCTTCCCTTTCCCGCGAAGAACGGAAGCGACCACCGTGGATAGCCTGCCGAGAACCTTCCCCTCAGCATCCACGACGTAATGCTTCCTCTCGATCTCAGAGATCTTCGTAATATGTGTCGACATTGAGCTAGTCCTCCAGATTCCATTCATTCGTTGCCACGCACCCGTGGGGCCAGGGCAGACCTCTCCACCCACCCGTATTCGAAGCGAATCGATTGTTCCAACAGGAACGCGCTGGCCGGTGCTGTCGGGACGGCACCGTCCGGCGACTCGGACGCTTCCGGGGAACTCCACGGTACGAACCTTAGATAGTAGCAATGCGCTTCAGCGCTGTCAAGCATCAGAGGGACTGTTTTTTGCAAGAAGCGAAGGGCCGTAAGGGGGCCTGAAAACCCCCAGGTCAGTGATAATGGCCGTCACGAGCGCTGCCGGCGTCACATCGAAGGCAGGGTTGAATACCTTCACGCTGTCAGGAGCCACTCGAAGACCCCCTATTACAGTGATTTCCTCTGCAGAACGCTCCTCGATGGGAATATCGGTCCCCGTTGAGAGAGCCGGGTCGAGGGTGGAGTACGGTGCCGCCACATAGAACGGGATCCCGTGCCGGTGCGCCGCCAGGGCCAGAGGGAAAGTGCCAATCTTGTTTGCCACATCGCCATTCCTTGCGATCCTGTCAGCGCCTACGATCACCTCGTTCACCCATCCCCGAGCCATAACTGAGGCAGCGGCGCTGTCGCACAGCAGAGTGACATCGATGCCGTGCCGCATCAGCTCCCACGCTGTCAGTCTCGCCCCCTGAAGCAGCGGCCTCGTCTCATCAGCGTAGACATGGATGCGCTTCCCCTCTTCTGAAGCCGTGTAGATGATGGCCAGGGCTGTGCCGTACTCAGCCGTAGCAAGTCCGCCCGCGTTGCAGTGCGTGAGGACACCGTCACCATCCGCGATAAGGTCCGCGCCATGCCGTCCTATCATGCGGGACAGCTCTCTGTCTTCTTCGTAGATAGCCAGCGCCTCGTCTATGAGAAGACGACGCAGCTCATCCTTGCTACTGATAGAAACATCATTGGCAACATGGAGGCTTCGGTCTATGGCCCAGCGCAGATTGACGGCTGTCGGCCGTGTCGATGTCAGAAGCTCTGCGGCGGCTTGGATGTCGGAGCGGAGTTCGTCCATTGAGCCGGCGCCGCTCCCAGTGGCGGCAAGCGCCACTCCCATGGCCCCGGCAACCCCGATTGCGGGAGCGCCACGGACCTCGAGACGCCTTATGCTGTCGGCCAGTTCCCTGTGATCGCTGACGTCCTTGAACACGAGTTCCCAAGGCAGACGCGTCTGGTCAACCAACCTCACTGCACCGTCTATCCACTCAATGGTCTTGATGTGCTTGCTCCCGTGCATCTCTCCCCCCAGACTCATCCGAAAGCGGCTCTAGTCCATGCACGTGAGCCGATTCAGCGCGTCACACAACAGCGCCACCGGCAACCCGACGACATTGTAGAAGCAGCCTCTCACTTCCTCAACGATGGCAGCCCCACAGTCCTGGATTGCATAGGAGCCCGCCTTGTCAAGTGGCTCGCCGGTCTCCACGTACCCCTCGATGTCCTCATCCGACAGCAGGCGGACCAGCACTTCCGTTGACTCCACTCCAACGACACCGGCGCCATCAGAACAGCGCAGAACTGCGACACCGGTCAGAACCTCGTGACGGCGACCGCGAAGCGCTTTCAACATGTCTACGGCTTCCCGACCGTCCGCCGGCTTGCCCAGAATCCTGCCGTCAAGAACCACGATTGTATCGGCCGCAATGACGGTTCCTATCTCGTGCCGTCCGGCTACCGTAGCAGCCTTGAGCCAGGCAAGGCGCCTAACATGCTCCTCGGGCGATTCCCCATCCTCGGAGGACTCATCGACATCCGGTATGTCGACGACGAAATCGAGGTCCACTCCCTCCAGAATACGCCGGCGGCGTGGAGAGCTCGAGGCGAGCACGACCGGCTTCTCACTCACAAGGCGCTTCACGAGTTCACACCCCATTCCTGCCTCCCCGCCTGTTCCTTAGCCTCTCAGAGCTATCTATGATAACGGTCACTGGACCTTCGTTCGTCAGCTCAACCGCCATCCTGGCGCCGAAACGTCCCGTGGCGACGAAGAGCCCCTCGTCCCGCAGGTGCGCGGCAAAGCGCTCGTAGAGTTCCTCGCCCTCCGAGGGTCGCGCCGCTCCTGTGAAGCTGGGCCTGCGCCCCTTCCTGCAATCAGCCAGGAGTGTGAACTGCGAGATGAGCAGAACGTCACCGGATATTTCGAGAACGGAGCGGTTCATTCGCCCGTCGTCATCCTCGAAGATCCTAAGCTGAGCACACTTGGACGCAAGCCAGCGACCGTCCTCCTCGGTGTCGCCGTCCGCAACTCCAAGCAACACGACGAGACCACCGGCTATCTCACCCACTGTCTTCCCTTCGACTGCAACACATGCGCGTGACACCCTCTGCAGTACCGCTTTCAGACCGACCTCCCCGAAATAGCCGACAGAGCTCTCAATGCTCGCGGATGGATCGCCTGCGTTCGACACTCTTGACACCCTTGAGTACACGAACCATCTTCATCAGCTTCTTCAATCTGTGGAGATTGCCGATGTTCACACGGAATCTCGCTATGACCAGACCATCCTCTGTCGTCATGCTTGCCGCCGACACCTCCACGCCATGATCCGAGATGGTCCTCGATACATCGGCCAGAAAGCTGCGTCTGAGATCCCCCTTCACGACGAAAGCGGCGGGGAATGTCTGGTTCTCATCCACATCCCACTCGACAGAGATCCTGTGGTCCTTGTCTACGGTAGGACCAAACGTGTTGGGACAGCCAACGCGGTGTACCGAGATTCCGCGCCCTCTGGTAATGATACCGACGATTTGATCTCCGGGTACCGGCTGGCAACATCTCGCAAAGTGGATCATGATCTCACCGATGCCCTCGATTCTGACTCCGGTGTCGACTCGCCGCACACGCCGTGTCAAGCGCTCGACCAGTCCCCGGCCGAGTTGGGGTTTCGGCCTGAGCTTCTTGACCAGCTCCGTCACCTTCACATCACTGCGACCGATGGCTGCCGCGAAATCCTCTGTGCTGTCATAGCCGAAACCTTGGGCGATATCATCGAGAGAAACATCCTTCCCCTTCGGCCCGAGCTTCTTGAGTTCGCGATCAAGGATCCTCCGTCCCAGGACAATGCTTTCACTGTCCGCCTGCGCTCTGAGGTAATGGCGGATCTTGCTGCGAGCCCGGGACGTAGCCACGAAGCTTAACCAGTCGCGGCTGGGGTGGGCCAAATCGGATGTGACGACCTCAACCGTGTCACCGCTCCTGAGATTGTATTTGAGCGAAACAAGTCGTTCGTTGATCTTCGCTCCAGCGCAGTGCTCACCTACATCACTGTGAATGGAGTAAGCGAAGTCTACAGGTGTAGATCCCTTCGGGAGATGCTTGAGATCGCCGTTCGGTGTGAAGACGAAGATCTCATCCTGGAAAAGATCGACCTTAAGTGATTCCATGAACTCGTGGGCCTCTGTGAGGTCCACATTGCCCTCGAGGAGCTGACGTACCCAATTGAGGCTTCTGGCCAGTTCGTCATCTCCCGGTTTGCCCTCCTTGTACGTCCAGTGCGCAGCGATTCCGAACTCGGCCTGCTCATGCATCTCGCGCGTGCGCATCTGTATCTCCAGCATCTGCCCCTTCGGAGTCATGACCGTCGTGTGGAGCGAGCGATAGCCGTTCAGCTTCGGGATCGCGATGTAATCCTTGAACCTGTCGTGAACAGGGGTAAAAAGTGTGTGCACGATACCGAGCACCCGGTAGCACTCTTCCACTGTCTGAGTGATTATGCGAATGGCCAGAAGGTCGTAGATCTCACCGAAGCTCTTCTTCCTCGTCGCCATCTTTCGGTGAATGCTGCTGAGGTGTTTGATCCGACCGCTGATGAGCGCTTTCATCCCGTCGTGCGTCAGTCGCTTTCGGACCGGACGCGTTATCTCTTCAATCTGCGCTTCACGCTCCTCCCGAGTGGCCTTGACGAGAGTCACCAGTCGTCTGTACTCATCATGCTCCAGCCACTTGAACGACAGGTCCTCCAGTTCGCGCTGGATCTTTGCCATACCGAACCGCCCCGCCAGCGGGGCGAATATCTCTCTTGTCTCGCGGGAGATGCGATCGATCTGTTCCGGCGTCAGAGAGGAAATGGTGCGCATGTTGTGGAGACGGTCGGCAAGCTTGATGAGTATGACACGGACATCCTGCACCACGGAGAGGAGCATCTTGCGGAAGTTCTCTGCCTGCGCACGCTCACGGCTCTCGAATCTCAAACCCGTGATCTTTGTGACGCCATCAACGAGTTTCGATATTTCAGAGCCGAATTCGTTCGCGAGATCAGCGAGAGTGGTATCGCTCTCCTCAAGGACATCATGCAGAAGAGCCGCTGCGACCGTGGTCGAATCGAGCCTGAGCTCCGCGAGTATGGCAGCGGTTTCACGGGCATGTGTAATATATGGATCCCCGGACTTCCGCCTTTGCCCCTCATGAGCGCATACAGCGAAGTCGTGGGCTCGAGCGATCAGATCCGCGTCGAGTCTCGGGTCCACCAGCATTAGTGTTTTGGCGAATTCGCTTCCTGTCATCTGGGTTCACAAAGAGGTTGGTCTTCGCGGCACCAGGCGCCTTGTACTAGTAGTCCTCGACCTGGACATCCTTCAGGCGCAGCTGGAGATTCGTGACCCCCCTCCATGTGTTTTCCTCGAGTGCGTAAGCAAGAGAGACCGTTCCGCCACTTCGCTTGAGATCATCGAGAATCTCAGCCATGCCGAAACCGATGGCATCCATAGCCTTATCGCCCTGTTCGACCGTCATCTTGAGATGGCCGTTACCGACCACCTTGGCCGAGGTGACCTTGACATCCCTCGTGGCGAATACCGGTTCCGGGTTTCCGGCTCCGAACGGACGCCCCCGTTTAAGCATGTTGACCAGCTTGAAACTGCAGTCCGACAATGGGATCATGGCATCGATCTCGACTTCTGCCACCAGATCGTCCCGAGTCAGCTTCGACGACACGGCCTCCTCAACGCACTCCCGGAACTCATCAAGGCGTTCCTCCGGAAGAGATACTCCAGCGGCGTGTTGGTGGCCTCCGAAACTCACGAGATACTTTCTGCACGCTATGAGCGCGGCGTGCAGATCGAACCCCGGAATGCTCCGCCCGGACCCCTTGGCAATGCCGTCCGTAATGGAGAGAAGCACTGTCGGTCGATTGTACTGCTTGGCGATTCTTGAGGCCACGATGCCAATCACGCCCGCGTGCCATCCGGGCGACCATAGCACGATGGAACGACTGCGACTCAGATCGATCGTCTCATCGAGAATGCGGAAGGCGTCCTCAAGGACCTGCCGCTCCAACCGGCGACGCTTCTTGTTCTCGCCATCAAGTTGAAGCGCAATGGCTTTCGCCTTATCAGAGTCCTCGGTCGTCAGTAGCTCGACGCCTATGCTGGCATCACCCAAGCGACCGGCGGCGTTCAGTCGCGGTCCCAGGGCAAATCCGATGTGAGTCGATTGGACACCGGACGGTTCAACACCTGCGACCTCCATGAGGGCCGAAAGTCCGGGATTCGAGGTAACCCTGAGCCTGTCCAGCCCAAGCGAGGTCAGTATCCTGTTTTCGGAGTTCAGTGGTACGATATCCGCCACCGTTCCGACGGCTACGATGTCGAGATTCTCCTCGACTGTATAGGCCACCTCCCGGTAGTCCCTCGCCAAGGCCTCCAGCACCTTGAATGCTACACCCACACCTGCCAGATCCTTGTACGGGTAGCGGGAGTCCTTCCGTTTCGGATCTACCACTGCAAGCGCGTTCGGAAGCGTTTCCTGCGGCTCGTGGTGATCAGTAACAATGATGTCAACACCGAGCTTGCTGGCAACATCTATCTGCTCATGACCGGTCACGCCGCTGTCGACCGTAACGATAAGCCCTGCACCCGATTCCTTGGCAATCACAACGCCGCGTTCGGAAAGACCGTATCCTTCATTGAGACGGTTGGGAATGTAGAATCCCACATCCACACCAGCCGCTTCGAGACAACGCTTCATCAGCACGGTTGAGGTTATGCCGTCGACATCGTAGTCACCGCAGATGAAAACCCGCTCCCGCTTATCGACGGCCGTGCGCAGCCTGTCGAGGGCGGGCTCGATATCGGGAAGAAGGAAAGGATCGTAGAGCTGGGAACGGTCGGGGTTCAGGAATAGGTCAGCTGAGTCCGTGGTTGTGACACCACGGTTTGTGAGAACAGCGGCAAATGCTTTCGGAACATCCAGAGCCCTCGCCAGCTCCTCGATATGCCGGACCTCAGCTGGATCTGGGAGTTTCCATCTCCGTCGCACGCGCTCTCCTGGGCTCTGGTTCAATATCCCGGCAGTGCAGTATCGAGAAAACAATGAGGTCGCAGCAGGTCATAAGCCGAGTTCTGTCGGAAGGCGAACCTTCCGTGACGATCATTCATCTGGGACGACGATTACCCGTCATCTCTAGCAATCTACCCGGGAGTTCTAGCGAGGCGGGACCACCTCATCCTCCCCTACTTGATCTCGCTCCGAGCGGGGTTTACCAAGCTGTCCCCGTCACCGGGGACACTGGTGAGCTCTTACCTCACCTTTTCACCCTTGCCGGGAACCTGCGACAGAACCGCGAGGTTCCTTAGGCGGTTTCCCTCTCTGTGGCACTTTCCTTAGGATTGCTCCCACTGGGTGTTACCCAGCACTCTGCCCTGTGGAGCTCGGACTTTCCTCGAGCGGACACGTTACACGCCCACCCGCGATCGCCTGTCCTACTGCGGCCTCTTCTTCTGTACCCAATACTCGATAGCACATCCGGAACCAACATGCTCCAATCTAGCACCCATCCGCAGGATGCACAAGGCACCCCGTCGGCCGTATCATTCTCTCCCGCTCTCGGGGGTCAACGGCTCTTCCCTGTATCTCTGGCGCCCATACCGGCAAGTCTGTCAGCCTCGCCGTTCTGCTCACGGGGAATCGACTCGATCTTGACGTCCTCGAATTCAGCCATGAGTGCCTTGACCCTAAAGAACGGGTTCATCAGATTCCTGTTCTTCACCTTGTATCGGCCTGTCAGCTGCCTGGCGACGAGTTCGCTGTCCATTCTCAGAGTGACACGTCTCGCTCCGTATGTCAGCGCCGTCTCGAGTCCAAGCCGCACTGCCTCGTACTCAGCCCGGTTGTTCGTCGCGCGGCCGAGGTGCTCGTGAACCGACGCCACGTGCACACCGTCAGGAGTCGTGACCACCGCACCGGCGCCCGAAGGACCCGGGTTCCCGAGCGAAGCTCCATCCGTGTGCACCACCAATTCCTCATGGTGGCTCACGCTCCCGTCCTTGCCGGGATCGGAGGGCACACCGAATTCAACGTCAGCGTTCACCGACCCAGCGAAGCGCGCTATGCTCTCAAGAAATGCCTTAGCCTTCTCAGGCGGAAACCCCGACTCAGCCGCCGAGTCCTTCCACGTCAATCCATTGATCAGACCCCGGATGAACCCCTCTTCACTCCTCCCCATCCTGCCCCTCCCCTCCCCAGTAGAGAATGCGACCACAACCCTCGCACTCGAAGAAGCGATCACTCCGCCGTATTTCTATGGCTTGCTGGGGCGGAAGTTTCTTGTAGCATCCCGTGCAGAGACCATCGATAAGCGGCACCAGCACCTGGTCGCCTTTGCTCTCCAGGATCCGCTCGTACCTTTCGAGCATACGTTCATCGACATTCATCGCGACGCGAACCCGTTCGTCTCTCTTTATGGTCAGCGCTTCCGTCTGACGAACCATCTCGTGTTGGAACTCCGCGATCTTCTTCTCGATGACGCCCCTGGAATCGGCCGCTGACTGCCTGACCACCTCCATGTCCACAGAGGCTCCCTCGATCTGCTCGAGAAGAACAAGGATCGAATCCTCTATCTGGGAGATCGTGCTCTCCGCGTATCCGATCTCAGTCTGGAGGGCGGCGTATTCCTCGTTCGTTTTGATAACCACCTGCTTCGACTTGAGATCAGCGAGCTTCGTGCTCGTGTCTTCCAGGTCACTCTCGAATTTGCGCCGGTCCTTCTTTGCCGTTTCCAGAGCAATTTCCTGCTCCTTCACGGCAGCGTCGGTCGTCTCAACCTGCTGCTCCAGATCTGCGATCTGCCGGGGAAGGTCCTCGGTCTCCCACTGAAGGTCGGACAGTGCACTGTCTATCTCCTGCAGTCTGAGCAACAGTTCCAGTTGTTCCCGCAAGAACTCCCCCTCGATCGTTGAGAAAACCACCACACAAATCCCAAACAACAAGCGTACCCAACAGGGCATACCTGCGAAGGGCCATCAACTCGCTTCGCAGCGACAGTGTGCTTCGGTAGAGACGCGAACGTGGTGGGCGATACTGGAATCGAACCAGTGACCTCCGGTATGTGAGACCGGCACTCTAACCAACTGAGCTAATCGCCCACGTCTTGCACTTCGTGATGGTGGGCCCACTCGGATTCGAACCAAGGACCTACGGATTATGAGTCCGCTGCTCTACCGCTGAGCTATGGGCCCGAACCAAGCAAAGAGAATACCACTCCCGTCTTCAGGTGTCAACGTTACGGGAGATCGATGT
>JAUVLP010000121.1 GCA_030600655.1 Candidatus Eiseniibacteriota bacterium | reverse complement strand
ATTATCGCGTTGCTGCTTTCGCCTTCGTTCTTGAGGGTTGTTCCACTCATGTGGATTATGATCCCAGGTGTTTTCGTCCGCGCGGCGACGAAGCTTCTCATGTCCTACTTCATGGGTACCGATAGGCCGGGCGTGTGCTCGTGGGCCATCGGGCTTGGTATGGTCGTCAATGTGCTCGCCCTCTTGGTGCTGTTGCCTTTGTACGGCCTCGCAGGCGCGGCCTGGGCGATGACGCTGGGCTACTTCACAAGTAGCGCTATCCTCGCGGTTTCGTTTCGGATCGCGAGCGGGATGACGATGATGCAGACATGGTTTCCCAGAGCTGAGGACCGTGCTGTCCTTCGGCAGGTTGTTGGCGGTGTCTGGCAGAAGTTCGGGCGTGCGATCAGTCCTCAGTGACAATGGGAGAGCGGATGAGAATCGCGTTCGTGGGTGACATCTGTCTCCATGCTGACCCAGGTGTCTGGGCAACGGCGCGCGTTCCAGATCTGCACGCCGTGCTCGGGGTCGATCTTGTCGTTGGCAACTTCGAGGCGGTGGTCGATGGAGTCAGCCTCGGCAAGGCCGCCGACAAGATATGTCTGTCGGTGCCCGAGCAGTCGCTTGAAAAACTCCGCGACGTAGGGATTGACGTCGTCTCCGTCGCAAATAATCACTTCGGTGACTACGGAACGACTGCAGCGAAGCATACGATAGAGGCTCTCCAAAACGTGTTTGGTCGGGACCGCGTCTTCGGCTGGCAGGGTCAGCCGGCGGCGATGCTGGCCCACGGGCTCCAGGTGGTTGGCGTCTGCTTCCCAGAGACCAATCCGGTCGTTCTGGAGGGACCTTGGGGCGTGAACCTGGCGGTTGGGGCCGAAGGGCTCGTAGCAGAGAACCGACGCGACGGCTCGGAGCTTGTCGTCTTCGCTCATTGGGGAGAAGAGCATGTGGCATGTACCGCTCCGGAGTTGAGGGCTAGGGCACGCACACTTCTGGACGAAGGCGCGGCGCAAGTCGTGGCAACCCACTCCCACGTCGTCGGCACCGGTGAGGATGTAGGGCGGGCAAGCGTGATCTACAGCTTAGGGAATTTCCTGTTCCGAGTGATACCCGAGGGCAACACCAAGATGCTGCCTTGGAATTGCCGGGGGGCGATCGCCGTGTACGATTGGGATGGTGAGCACCTGAGATTTGAGGAGAGTTGGAGAAACGAGTTTGATGAACGGCTGAATCTCTCCGTCCGAAGAACCCGGCAACGCTTTCCAGGTGGTCCCGCATCATGGCTTCATCTCCGGATGCCCGAGTGTTTCCAGGGAGCCATGTTCGGTTCTGCGGTAAAGACTCGGTGGTTCCGGAGGGGAATCGCGAAGATTGCAACAGGCATAGAGAAACCGAGCGTAGGCAAGCTGAGAACAGTTGCAAGGCGGCTCATCTGATGAGGGCTACACGGAATGGGAGTGGAGCCTCGGTGAGGGAGCGTGTGCTCGAAGGCGCGGAGAAGGCCGGGCTTGCCGGCGTTGTCGTCGCGGTCGTTCTGCTTGGGTACACTCCGAGCACGCTCCGGATCTTCTACGTTGTCCTAGCCGGTAGCCTGGGTCTGTACATAGCCGCGCGCGGCGCGGGTCTTCTTAGCTCACTCTTGGCATATCTGCACTCCGGTCTGCTCAGATGGAGGTGGGGGTTTCTCCTCTGGGCTTCGGTTTCGCTCTTCTGGTCCTCTCGTGCCGGCTTCGGCGTCGAGCGGGTTGTGACTATGCTAGAGATCCACTTGCTCGGACTTGTGTTCTACGATGCCGCAAGGACGCGTGATCACGCGACATGGGTTCTGAAGGTCGTTTTCGTTGTCGCGACAGCAGGGTGCGCCTACGCATTTGCGGATGGAACGATGACGGAAGCTGGAAGGCTCGTCGGGGCGTACGGTAATCCGAACGTTCTGGCGATCACGGCGCTTGTCGGACTCGCCCTCTTCTGTGCAGGGGTGGATGTCGGCAAGGGAATCAGAGCGAAGTTGTTGTCTCACATAATGACGCTCTGTCTGCTGGCAGGAGTAATGGCGTCATCGTCGAGGAAGGGGATCCTGGGTGTTGTTGTCATATGGGGACTCGGCATGCTACATCGCAGGACGAGGGGGCGCACCGTATCGCACATCGCGGCCGGTGTTGGCTCCGGCGGCCTGCTTCTGCTCGTGTCGGACGAGGCGCGCATCTACTGGCAGATGGGTCAGCAGAGGGTTGTCGGAGTTCTTGCGACACTGACCACTGTGGGCGGTCCAGACAACAGCATCGTCGCGAGATCAACATTCATCAAGGATGGGGTGCGGCTGATCTCTGAGTCCCCGGTGTTTGGTCATGGACTAGGGGCGTTCCGTTGGCTGGCCGGGGAAGGCAGCTATGCCCACAGCAATTTCATCGAAGTAGGTGTGTCCTTGGGACTAGTGGGCTTCATCCTCTACTACGGGTTCCACACGGCGATCGCGATGAAGGCACTAGGATCGGATGGGAGATTGGGCGTTGTCAGAGCCGTTATTCTGATTCTGCTCCCGATGATCGTCGTGCTCGATATTGCAGTGGTATCCTATTATATGAAACTACCGGCGCTCCTGATGATCCTGTGCGCCGGATGGCTCGACCGGTCGGCGAGCGAAAGGCGGCCGTTATGAAAGGGCTGCGCTCCGTGCTGACATCGCGTGTTGTTGATCCCGTGGTGTGGGGCGTGATCAAACGGATACCGTTTCATACGTTCCTGTCCGAGTTCCGGAGGGGGCAGTGGGATGACACAGAGACGTTCTCAAAGCGCCAGGCGGAGCGTCTCTCCCGGATTCTCACTCATGCGACGACACGCGTGCCTTTCTATATGAGTAGCGGGAAGCTGATTTCCCCGGACGCGCTTAGACGCGATCCTCTGCGGGCGCTTGCGTCGTTCCCCATTCTCGAGAAGAAGGACTTGAGGGAAAGCTTGGCCGATCTCACCTGCGAGATGGGACGGGGCACGTTCCGGGACTCGTCCGGCGGATCTACCGGTGATCCGGTCACCGTGGTAAAGGACAAGGTGTTCCTCGGCGCTTCTCTTGCAGCGGCAGAGCTCTTCCACGAGTGGACGGGCGTCCAAAGAGGGGAACGCCGCGTCAAACTATGGGGTGCGGCACGGGATCTGAACGCGGGAACCAGGATTGGGCGCTGGCTTGTCGAGTTCGTCTACAACAAAAGAAGCCTCAATGCCTTCGAGATGAGTGCGGATACGATGCGCGACTACGTCGAGCGCCTGTCCAGGTTTCGTCCCGTCTGTCTCGAGGGATACGCGGATGCGCTCTACGGGTTGGCTGAGTTCACTCTAAGGGAAGGCCTTTCCATCCCGAGTCCGCGGGCCATTATCAGCGGCGCAAGCACACTCCATCCGCACATGCGAGGTCTGATCGAGGATACTTTTGGAGCGAGCGTTTTCAATCGCTACGGAGGCAGAGAAGCTGGAGGGATGGCGGGAGAATGTGATCGGCACGAAGGCCTCCACGTGTTTGGGGAGATGGTGGTTCTGGAGGTTGTGGACGATTCCGGCCGTGAGGTTCAAGAGGGTGAAGAAGGGGACGTTCTCGTTACCAGCCTGTGGAACTACACGATGCCACTCATACGCTACCGGATTGGGGACCGTGCCATCAAGGGGCCGAAGCGGTGCAGCTGCGGCCGCTCGTACCCGCTTCTCAAGCGCATCGCGGGGCGGAGTGGGGCCCCGTTCCCGCGACCCGGTGGTGGGGTGGTGGTTCCCGTATTCTTCATCCATGTGATCGGTGTGGAGTGTAACGATGGGTCGATAGCGAGATTCCAGGTCGTTCAGGAGACCATGGACAGGATTGTGATAAGGATCGTTCTGAATAGCGGCACAAAGGAAATTTCACCGCTCTTGCAGGAGCAGATCACAGCACGTATTCGCGGGGCGATGGGGGAGAGCTGTGACGTGCGTTTCTCGATCGAGGATGTGATAGTGCCTACACCGACAGGGAAGTATATCCATACAGTGTCACTGGTTGAGAAGGAGAGGAGCGGAGACGCGTGAGGGTGCTCTACCTTATAGATGGGCTGGGCTCCGGTGGCGCGCAGCGACAGCTCGTGACGCTCGTGAACGGTCTCGACCGGGCGGTCGTGGAACCGGAAGTCGCGCTCTACCACCCAGTCCTGGATTTCGTCCCGGAGCTAACAGAGACTTCCACACCCGTGCATCAACTGGGCGTTCGGGGAGGCAAAGATCCCCGCGTTGCTCTGCGTCTGCGGGCGCTCATCCGGGAGTGCAAGTTCGACATCGTCCACAGCTACCTCAGGACACCGGGCGTGCTTGCCAGGTTGGTCACGCTCAGCTCATCGTTTCCCAAGATTGTTCTGTCGGAAAGGAGTACAGATCTTGGCCACTCGGCGGCGCGCCTTCTTGTCGAGCGCATACTGGCGAAGCGCGCAGACGCTATGATTGTGAATGCGGAGACAATAGGACGGCACGTTGAGGGGCTCATTCCTTCTTGGCAGGGACGCATAAGTGTCATCCACAACGGCGTCTCGTGGGACGATATTTCGGATGATGAGATCGCTCGGGGGAAGCTGTTTCGCGAGAGGTACGTGTCAGGTCCTGACGAGTTGCTCCTCGGAGTTGTGTCCAGGCTCTCGGCAGAGAAGAACCCACACTTCCTGCTCGATGCCCTGCTTCGCCTGCCTGAATCCTTGGCTGCGAGATTGCGCGTGATCTGGATCGGTGCCTGTCTGGATCGAGAGTTGATGTCCAGCGTGCGAGAAAGACTGGCCGCGACGGGATGGGACGGGAGGTTTCATCTGTTGCCGGCGACCGGGACAAGGGAGACACGCACCGTCTATCTGGCTATCGACGGACTCGTGCTGCCGTCGAATCGTGAGGGTTTCCCAAACGCCGTTCTTGAAGCCCTTGCGCACGGGCGTCCCGTGATAGCCACGGATGTCGGGGACGTGAGAGCGCTTGTGGATCATGGGAAGACAGGCTGGGTGATTCCCTCGGATGATCCCGAGGCACTTGCCAGGGCGATCGGTGAGTTCGCGGATACGCCCGCCGACATAAGGGGAGGGATGGGTGAGATGGGTTCGGCCTTTGTTCTCGAGGAATACTCTGTGGAAAGACTCGTGGAGCGGACGCTCGATGTGTACTTCCACGTTCTCGGGAAGGCAGGATCCTCAGTTGGGGCAAGCTGAAGGGTGGTTGGGGTGAGCTGGGGGCGTTGGCGCACCAGCGAATCCTACGCGCCAGTTCCTGCCAGCTCCCGATAGACGCTCATGTACCCGGCTACTGCTGTTCCCAAGCTGTACCGCGTTTCGATTCTTCTCCGCGCAGTGGCACCAAGCGTGGCGCGCTCCTCACCGTCGAGATTGAGGAGTTCTGCTACGGCCCCGGCAAGCGCCTCGGGATCCTGCGGGTTGTGAGGGAGTTATTTTCCCGTAAGGTGGTCTAAACAAATTCGATTTTATTAGAGATTTTGACAAATCAATATCATTAAAATATTTTTTATTTTTTGTAAACCA
>JAUVLP010000037.1 GCA_030600655.1 Candidatus Eiseniibacteriota bacterium | reverse complement strand
CCATCGCGGCAAGCGGGTCAACTCCCGTTCCCTCCGCGAAGCGGATTCTCTCCGAGACACCGATCCTCTTCGCGTTGCGCCCCGCCACCGAAAGCGCCGCGGCCGATATGTCGGTTGCAACGACTTCGGCCCCGTGGAGCTTCTGCGCCAACGTGATGGCGATAACACCTGAGCCTGTCCCGATGTCGGCCAGAAGGACCGCCCCCGGCTCCATACTGTCGCCGCCCACA
The DNA here is from genome assembly GCA_030600655.1 of Candidatus Eiseniibacteriota bacterium. Taxonomy (GTDB): domain Bacteria; phylum Joyebacterota; class Joyebacteria; order Joyebacterales; family Joyebacteraceae; genus Joyebacterum. The sequence continues at coordinate 19,319 of JAUVLP010000037.1, read as the reverse complement.
AGCTCGACTATGAGCCCGATCGCGACCTCTGTCATCGCTTCAGTCTCAGGCCGCGGTATCAACACCGCGGGCGTTACCTCGAACTCGGCCATCATGAAGGCCGCCGTCCCGGTGACGTATTGCACGGGTTCCCTGGCAAGACGTCTCTTGAAAAGCGCCTTGTACCGCGCCAACTCATCCTGACTCAACAGACGGTCGTGCTGGACATACAGTTCGATCCTGGGAAGAGAAAGCGTGTGCCCCAGAAGCAGCTCAGTCTCAAGCCTCGCATTCTCGAAGCCCTTCTCAGCAAGGTAGCTCTTGCTCCACTTGATGAGTTCTGCAATGGTCCAGACGGTCCCCTGCGTAGTCAATGCTGTGCCCACCCGTTGGCGGCAGTCGCTGAGGCTGTCATTCTGAGTGCGCCATCTTGTCGGCTTGATCCTGAGTTGCAAGCGCGTCCATGAGCTCATCGAGCCCACCGTCAAGTACCTGGCTGATGCCGTGAAGCGTCATGCTGATCCTGTGATCCGTAACACGACTCTGCGGGAAATTGTAGGTTCGGATCTTGGCGCTCCGGTCCCCGGTTGAGATCTGGCTTCTGCGCGTCTCGGCCATCTCGTTCTGCTGCTTCTCCCGTTCGACCTCGTAGAGCCTGGCTCTCAGGACCTTCAGCGCCTTCGTCTTGTTCTTGTGCTGCGACTTCTCATCCTGGCACGTGACGACGAGCCCGGTCGGCTTATGCGTGATACGGACGGCGGAATCGGTCGTATTGACACTCTGGCCACCGGGACCGGTCGCGCGGTAGACGTCTATTTTCAGGTCTTCCTGCTTGATCTCAATGTCGACTTCCTCAGCTTCCGGAAGCACGGCTACCGTGGCCGCCGACGTGTGGATCCTTCCCTGCGACTCAGTCTCGGGCACGCGCTGCACGCGGTGGACACCGCTCTCGAACTTGAACCGGCTGTAGGCCCCATGACCGTCAATGGCGAATACGATCTCCTTGAACCCACCGGCTCCCGATTCGCTCGTGTTCATCACCTCGATCTTCCACTTCCGCCGCTCTGCGTAGCGCGAGTACATACGGAAGAGATCGGAAGCGAACAGCGCGGCTTCATCACCACCTGTCCCGGCCCGGATCTCAACGATAACGTTCTTGTCATCGTTCGGATCCTTGGGGACAAGCAGGAGTTTCAGCCGCTCTTCCAGTTCCGACCGGCGCGCTCCAAGTTCCTCCAGTTCTTCCTTCGCGAACTCCTTCTCTTCGGGGTCCTCGGCCGATTCGATGATCTCCGTTGCCGCCTCGATGTCGCTCACAACCCTCCCGTACTCCGAGCCGGCAATGACAACATCATTGAGCGCCGCACGCTCCTTCGAGTACTTTCTGACGAGGTTATGATCGACCAGCACCTCGGGTTTCGTGAGCAGTTCTGTGAGCTCGTCGTAGTGCTCCCTTATGGACCTCAGCTTATCGAGCATCGTCGCCTTCCGTGTCTTGATCGCCGTCACCGGCTACGACCTCCGCGACCGCATCATCGCCATCCTTCGCGGCATCCAATGCCGCTATTGCGACCTCAACCTGCAGATCCGATGGCTGCTTTGTGGTTATTCCCTGAAGCCACATGCCGGGAGTCGAAATGGCTCTTGCCCAGCGCGTCTCACCGCGCAGGGCCGAAAGTTTCATTATCTCGTAGGAGACGCCGGCGATAACCGGAATCAGCAGAAGCCTCATGAGGCGGTGCGAGATGCCCTGCGGACGCCCGGTCAGCATGAATACCAGAATACTCACAACCATCACTATGAGAAGGAAGCTCGTACCGCACCTGGGGTGCCGCGTCGTGTACTTCTGCGCGTTTGCCGGAGTCAGCTTCTCCTCAGCCTCATGGCAGAAGATGGTCTTGTGCTCCGCACCGTGATACTCAAAAACGCGTCTCATCTCACGCCATTGGGAAACTCCCCAGATGTATGCGAGGAAAAAAGTGACGCGGATCACACCGTCAATCGCATTGAACAGAATCGAACTGTCGGTTCCGAGCAAGCGCATCAGCAGGTCGGACAACACCAGCGGGATGTAAAAGAAGAAAAGGATGCCCAGCCCGAAGGCGGCGATCATCGTGCCGGTCAGCGCAGCCTTGGTTTTCCAGTCATCGCGCGCCAGCTCGCGAGGCTTGTCGTCCGCATCGGGATCCGATCCATTCATCGCTTCCGCACCCGACTCTCCCGTCCCGCCCGCGACTGCTTTCTCGGCTGCCTTCGCTTCAGCATCCGCCTTCTCCTCGGCTTCCATTGCCACACTCGCCGAGAAATTCAGAGCCTTTATGCCCAGAGCAAGCGACTCGATGAGAGTCAGCCCGCCTCGAATGACCGGCAGCCTGAGGATCCTGCTCTTCCTCGAAAGCGAGACGAACTCCTCGCAGTGAACATCGATTTCGCCATTGGGAAGTCTGACTGCTACCGCCACCTTGCGCGGGCCACGCATCATTACGCCCTCGATGACGGCCTGCCCTCCGTAGTGGACCTTGCCCTTCCCGACGCCAAGCGCCTCTATCGGCTTCACTCCCTCGTGCAGCTCGCGCTCGGGCCTCTCTCCTCGTTTCTCGCTCATTCGCAATTCCTGTCTACGGTCGCTCGTGTCTATCGTTCCCGAACCCCAACAACCTCAGCCGCCGGAACACCTTCCACATCGACCGGTATGAGTTCACCCAGAAGCGGGTGCACACGCTCTATCTCTCGCTTCACAGCCCACGCCACACGGCGATACGACTCATGACCATGAACTTTCGACCTCAACCTCACAAAATGGAACGCTTCCCTGAAGTTCATCCTCATGAGGAACCGTTTGTTGTACGCGAGCGGCACCACATACTGCGCATGCGCAGGATCAATATCCGAGAGAATGCGCCACGATTCGCGCACCTTTCCCAACGCCTCATCCACTCGCCCGCCCAACCCAGCTGTGCGCGCATCATCCGTTATCGCGTAGCCCAGATCGCATGTCAGAAGCTGTTGGGTCTGCGTCGTCATGCGATGGCGCTGAATATCCCGATACGCTCCGAAATCGCAGGTAATCTCAAACGTGTAACTCGTATTCTCGAACTCGCGCACCGGCGCCTCGTGTTCCGTCATACCCTCAAGCGCACCTTCAAGCATCGACTTCCGTTCACCGTCGCTCATGCCCTCGACGATCGCCTGTACGTCATCGTACGACCGCCCTCCAGCTCGGAAGTAAAGGGCTGCCAGCACGGACGCTTCTCCGTCCTCGTCGTAGTCAACCAGGCGCGTGCCTCCCAGCGCCTGGGGCCCTGGAGCGCCCTTCACCGGTGTACAGTCCATCCCGGCGGCAGACGATCGTGACGTGAGTGCCGCCGCCATCCGCCCCTCCCATCCTTCCTGGTAGGATGAGGAGTCCGTGTGCTTGAGCAGCGTTGGGATCCGCATCTCTCCGACTCGCCTCAGCTCGGCGGCCAGACTACGCATCTCATCAAGCGGGCTCGAGGCCATCCTGACAATTCCGTGCCCCAGGCTCCTCGCATTGACTGTCCAGCCCATGTTCGTCTTGGCAGCCGCCGGCAAGAGCCCCCGAATGGAGTCGCACGCCTTCCCCTTCGGCGTACAACCGCGCTCCCTCCACTCTGGCCCACCATAGGCCTCATCACAGTAGGCCCTCGCCTCCGGCATCAGCTCTTCGTAGGTCGCGTAGAGCGCCGCCACCGACTTCCGGTAGACTTCGCCGACTGCCCCCGACGCGAACACTGGAGGAGTGTAGTAGTTGTCAGGCGACATCACCTGATAGCGGGTGGATTTCTCAGTAAATGAGGAGAGGCGGCTTTCTTCGACAAGCTTCGCGCCCAGGATGGAAACGTTCTCTATGGCAATTGAGAGGACTGCGTGTTCGGCCACCGATGAGTGCCCGTACCCTATCACCCACTTCTCATGGAAACGCGACGACTCGCTCTCGGAGAGCTCACGAGCGATCTCTTCGAACGAGTCGGGTACGCGCGATGTCTTCGCGAATGTGACTGCGACGACCTCGGGTGAGAGGCCGTCGAGTGTATAGATCTTGAGTGGGCTACCCGTCTCTGTCATCGTCAACCAACGAGGGCAGACCGTCGGTGCGCCCGTGCTTGTATCCGGCCCGCCGGGATCCGCCTCACCAAGAAAGGGATCCTGACTAGTTATCGGCCGAGGGTTTCTCGTCCGCCGTATCAGCGTCAGCCGGCTTCTCGTCTGCCGTATCAGCGTCGGCCGGCTTCTCGTCTGCCTTGTCGGCACCGGACGCCGCCTCAGCCGCGCTCTTTTCTCTACTGACGGCGCTTCCCTCGATCAGCGCGCCGCCGAACTCGCTTCCGTACTTCTTCAGGAAGCGGTCGACACGCCCCGCACTGTCAACGAGCTTCTGCTGACCCGTGAAAAACGGATGGCAAGCAGAGCAGATTTCGACGCTGATCTCTTTCAGAGTCGAGTGAGTCGTGAATTCGTTCCCGCAGACGCACTTGACGCTGCACTCGTGATACTCTGGGTGAATGTCCTTCCTCATGCCACAACCTCCAGTAGTTCTCGCGTTCCTCATGGACTGCATCAATTCATCGAGGCCAGGAACTCCTCGTTCGTTCTGGTCTGCCTCATCTTGCCCAGAAGAAATTCCATTGCTCCAACAGGGGTCTGCTCGCTCAAGAACTTTCTGAGGATCCACAACCTGTTGATAGTCTCTTCTGGAAGAAGCAGTTCTTCCTTCCTGGTGCCTGACTTCAGAATGTCGATCGATGGATATATCCGCCGGTCCGTGAGCCTGCGGTCCAAGACCAGCTCCATGTTACCAGTGCCTTTGAACTCTTCGAAGATGACGTCGTCCATCCGCGACCCGGTATCGATGAGCGCGGTCGCCACGATGGTAAGACTACCGGCGTCCTCAATGTTCCGTGCCGCGCCAAAGAAACGCTTCGGCTTCTGAAGCGCGTTCGAATCGACACCACCAGAGAGGATCTTGCCGCTGTGCGGAACCACTGTGTTGTGAGCGCGCGCCAGCCGCGTGATTGAATCGAGCAGGATGACAACGTCTCTCTTGTGCTCGACAAGTCTTTTGGCTTTCTCAATGACCATGTCGGCAACCTGAACGTGACGTTCGGGCGGTTCGTCGAAGGTAGAACTTATGACCTCTCCCTTGACCGACCGCTGCATGTCCGTGACTTCCTCAGGCCGTTCATCGATCAGAAGCACCATCAACACGACCTCGGGATGGTTGATCGTGATGCTGTTGGCAAGTTTCTGCAGAATGACGGTCTTGCCCGTCCGGGGAGGCGACACGATGAGTCCCCGCTGTCCCTTGCCGATCGGACAGAGAAGATCGATGATGCGCGTCGTCATGTCATTGGGCTCGACTTCGAGAACGAGCCTGCTCTCCGGATAAAGCGGCGTCAGATTCTCGAAGAGAATCTTCTTCTTGGCCATCTCGGGGTTCTCAAAGTTGACAGCCTCGACGCGGAGAAGTGCGAAGTACCGCTCGTTCTCTTTTGGCGGTCGCACTTGCCCCGAGACTACGTCACCCTTCCTGAGGTCAAATCGTTTGATCTGCGACGGTGAAATATAGATGTCATCCGGCCCGGGCAGATAGTTGTAGTCTACCGATCGCAGGAACCCGTACCCGTCCGGCAGTATCTCCAGCACGCCCTCGCTGAAGATAAGCCCGTTGCGTTGCGTCTGCCCCTCGAGGATCTTAAAAATGAGGTCTTGCTTCCTCAGACCACCAACTCCTTCAAGGCCAAGCGACTCCGCGTAGTCAACCAGCTGCCGAATCGTCTGCTGCTTCATCTCGCCCATGTTCAGATTGTCGCCGGACCTGGGAACGACCACAGTCTTCCGCTCAGTCGCAGCCGCGGACTTCGTTCCGTTCGCGGTCGCAGGTTTCGTCCCGTTCGCAGCCGCAGACTTCGTCCCGTTCGCAGCCGCAGACTTCTTCCCGTTCGCGGCCACAGACTTCTTCCCATTCGTGGTCGCAGGCTTCTTCCGATTCTCGGCCATAGACTTCGTCCCGTTCGTGGTCGCAGGCTTCCGCACGTCTACTACCGTGGACTTGCTCTCCGCAGCGGTCCGTGCCGCCTTGCCGGTAGCCGCGCGTCCAGCCGCAGTGCGTCTGACGGCGGTCGTGCTCTTCGAGCCCGTGCTACCTGCTCGCGCCGTCTTCGTTGCTGCTGTCTTTCTCTTCGCCCCGTTGGTCTTACCTCGGGCACTTTCTGTCATTACATACCCCATAGAACAGGTTTAGCGCTAACCGATCAACCGCGGCCGCGGTGACCGCTGACTGCGTTCGGGTGCCCCTACGGCGAAGTTACACTCGGAATCCTCTGTCGGATAACAGGATCAGGTTGGTGTGCTTCGGATGGGGTGCTGGGAAGCCGCTACGTTGAAAACCCTTAGTTAGACTAGATGTTAGCCCAGACCCTTCGCACTGTCAAGCCGTTTCGCACGGACGCCTGGAGCCCGACCCGTCGTGCGATAAGCGACCCTCCGGACAGGGCAAGTCCCAATCACCCCTCGTGTGCGTGCTTTCTGAGCGCTCCTGCGGTCTCCTCGATTGGCTTCTCCTTCTCCCGTTTGAGACACCGGCGAAGCTCCGGGTCGCCAGCCCGGCCATCCTTCAGGAACTCCTCCGCAAAGCTACCGTCCCTGATTTCAGCAAGGATAGCACGCATGCCCTCACGCACCGACGCCCCCACTACACGCCCTCCCCGGGTTAACCCACCATAAAGGGCCGCCTTGCTGACGCGATCACGCATGCCGCTGATCCCGAATCGCCGGATCAAATTGACCGTTAGATCGAGCTCGTACAGACATTCCATATATGCCAGCTCAGCGTCGTACCCAGCGTCGACGAGAGTCTCGTAGCCGGCCTCGATGAGTTCCGTCACGCCTCCGACCAGCACAGCCTGTTCAGCGAAGAGGTCTATTTCTGTCTCCTCCTCGAACGTCGTCTCAAAGAGCGCCACCCTCGTGCATCCGACTGCCTTGGCGTACTCAAGAACCGTCTGCCGCGCGCGTCCGGTCGCGTCACGCTCTATGGCAAATGTTCCGGGAAGCCCCGTCCCCTTCTGAAACCGTTCGCGAAGTCTCATCCCCGGGCCCATCGGGGCCACCATCACAACGTCCACTCCGGGGGGCGGGGTGATCACACCGTATCGTATCGCAAATCCATGGGCAAAGAGAAGCGCCGTACCCGCCCGAAGAAAGGGGCTGATCGCACTCGAGAAAACCTCCGACATGCACCCATCCGGGATCATGAGCGCAACGATGTCCCCCACCTCAACAGCATCGGGTATGTCCAGAACCCGCACTCCGGCGAGTTCCGCCTTCGAGCGAGACAGACTCTCGGAACGCAAGCCAACAACAACGTCGACGCCGGAGTCCCTGAGGTTCAACGCGTGCGCGCTGCCCTGGCTCCCGAAACCGATGACGGCAACGGTCTGCCCGATCAAGGGCTCGCCTTGGACATCCTGCTCGGTGATGGCGTTCATCTGCACTGATCCTGGTCAGAACATGTAAGAACAGGCGGAATCGAGGAAGCGAGGCGATTGCCGGTGGCGCGAGGGCGGCGATCTCAAATCGCCGCCCTCATCACCACCGCGTGTTGATACAGAATGGAATAGAAGGGGTGTTCTCCAAGGGAAGGTCGCGGACTGCTACTTCTGCAGCAGCTCCTCAACTATTCCCAGCTCCAGCATGGCTTCTTCGTTCATGCCAAGCTTGTTATAGACCCTCGCTAGCGCTCTGTGGGTGCTGAGGTCCTCAGGATTGATCTCGGCGAGCCGCTCCAGAGGGTTCAGAGCACTCTGAAGCTCCGGAACCGCAAGCTCGGGCACTCCATCACTCTCAAGCTTCTTTGTGATGCCCCAGTAGCAGAGGAATATCCTGTAGAGGACATACTCATCCTCGCCGTCGACAACGAGAGATCGTTCGTAAGAAGCAATGGCCTCACGGTAGTCCTTGAGACCGTAATGCGCTTCCGCGAGATTGTAGTTGATGTCCTTGGTATCGGGTGCAATGCCTTCTATCTTCTCATAGTAGCGAAGCGCCCCTTCCAGGTCACCCAAAGCAGCCATATTTCCGGCCTTGCTGTCATAGACCGAAACGAGATTGCCTACGAGATCCTCGTTGTCGGGCGCCAGACCGAGCGCTGACTCGAATGCCTCGACGGCTTTGTCGTAGTCCATGTTCATGTGATAGGCATAGCCGAGGTTGGCATAGGCGTCCGGCTTGCGCGGGTCGATCACGATTGCTTTCTCGAACTCCGCCACGGCATCCATGAACTTGGATGCAGAGTTCAGGAGATTCCCCTCCTGCTGGAATTTCTGCCAGTAGGAAGTGATGGTGTTGTCGATGACGTCGAGAGCCTTCTGGTCCTCCCCCGCCAACTCGAACGCTGTGAAGAACTCGTCGTGTGCCATCTGGAGTTCATCGGTGTCGGCGTAGGCCTTGCCCAGCCACATATGAGGCTCCCATGCCGCCTCGTTATTGCGAATAGCAATCTGGAAATTCTCGATCGCCTTCGGGTAGTTTTCCTGCTGAACGTAGACCTTGCCACTTGTGAACGCGGCATCCGGAACACCACACCCAGCCAGGAACACGATGGCAGCCAGCGCCAGAATGGCGACAGCGGTTCTCGCGACGCTCATTATATATCCCCCTATTTTGACAGTCCCCCCAATGCGTGTTTCCAGAACCGACAGTATATATGTGGACTCGCAGAAGTGTCAAGTTTTACAGCCCGCAAGGACATAGCGCGCACCCATGCGCGCACAGCCCAATTGCGCGCACCTACAACAACCGGTTGTCATTGACAAACAGCCCATACTTGCATCCGAGGAAATCAGCTGCCCTGCGAGACACGATCATCCGCGACATGAAGATCTCAAAGTACTCCATGACCTGCGAGATCTTCGTATTAATCGTCAGATTGAGCGTGATGAGCTTCTCCTCCGGATCGACGATCAGATTCGATTTTCGCACTGCATAGTTGACACGATCATGGATGTCGAATTTGAGTGTCGAAGGATTTCTAACCCGTGAGCGGTGCACGTCCGCTTTGTCGGCAAGAATCAGCGCAGCCGAGACGTTGTTCACGGCGTCCGCGTGCTCTTCGTGATGATTGCCGATCGCCGATATTACAGTCATGATCTCATCGAGCGGCATCTCCCGGTCCCTGAGAAGCCGGTATGCGAGAAGGGCGCCGGTCTGCGCGTGCTCGTCACGGTTAATGATGTTCCCAAGATCATGCATATATCCAGCGACGCCGGCCAGATCCGCTTGTCGCCCATCGATGCCCAGCTGCTTCAAGAGCTTCTGCGCCGTGCGGCCAACCCATTTGCCGTGCCTCACGCCGTGCTCCGTGTAGCCGATGACCCCGAGCTGGTCATTGGCCGTCTTCAGCATGCTCGTTATCTCGGCGTCCTTCTGGATTTTGTTGAACGTTACCTGCTTCATCCTACACTCCATCTCAAAGTATGCCTGAAAAACATACCTGCCCACAGGAGGGCAGGTATTCCTGAATCTACCATATGCTATGGCCCTCGTCAAGCATCTACAGGAGATCCAGCGGGTCCACGTCAACGATAAGCTGAATACTGCTCGGGAGTTTGAGTGCCGCCTTCTGCCCCATCGCAGCGCATATGAGTGCCCTGGGACTCCCTCCCATTCCGCGCACGACCACTTGCCAGCGGTAGACTCCCTTGATCCGCTCGATTGGCGCTGGAGCGGGACCAAGGACTTCCGGCTGAGGCTCTTCCATCTGTCCTGCGCCCTTCTCCAGGAAATCAGCAAGCCTCGCTGACGCCTTCACCACTTGCTGCTCGTCACCCCCCTTGATCACAATCGAGACCAGGCGACTATGAGGAGGATACCCAAGTCCCATGCCCTGCCGCTCTGTGATCTCCCTCTCAAAGAACACTTGGAAGTGCTGAGCCTGCGCCATCGTGATCGTGTAGTGATCAGGCAGATAGGTCTGAACGATGACCTTGCCTCGTTCGCCGCCCCGACCCGTTCGCCCTGCGACCTGCGTCAGAAGCTGAAACGTCCTCTCCCCGGCCCGGAAGTCCGGGAGATTCAGGCCGACGTCGGCCGCCACGACGCCGACCAGCCCGACCCCGGGAAAATCGAGTCCCTTGGCGATCATCTGCGTGCCCAGCAGAATATCGGTCTTTCCTGATGCGAACTCCCTCAGGATGCGCCAGTGCGAACCGTGACGGGATGTCGTGTCCTGATCCATCCTCTGAACGACTGCATCGGGAAAGAGCTCGGCCAGCGCGATCTCGACTCGCTGCGTTCCTGGGGCACCGAACCTGAGATTGATGCTCCCGCACTCTGAACAACGATCCGGAGCTCCCGCTGTCTTTCCACAGTAGTGGCAGCGCATTAGCTTCCCTGTCGAGTGGTAGGTCATCGATACATTGCAGTCTTCGCACCGGACCGAGTGCCCGCAGTCCATGCATTGCACGAACGACGCGAATCCTCGTCTGTTCAGAAAGAGAATGACTTGCCGCTCTCTGTCGAGTGTCTCCGCGATGCCATCCCTGAGCGCGGCCGAGAAGACCCCCTCAGAGTCCAGGGTCTCGATCTCACGCATATCAACGATCTCAACCTCCGGAAGCGGTCCCGCATCGATCCGCTCCGGAAGCTCGATGAGATTGTACTTGCCGTCTCTGGCATTGAGGTAGCTCTCAAGGCTCGGCGTCGCCGTACCGAGAACGACCAAGGCGCCCTCGAGTCTTGCACGCATGGCCGCCACATCGCGGGCGTGGTACCGCGGAGATTCACCCTGTTTGTAGCTCTGCTCGTGCTCTTCATCAACTACGATGACACCGAGGTCATGAACCGGCGCGAACACGGCTGATCTGGGCCCGATGACCACGGTGAACTTCCCGCTCTTGATGGCCCGCCACGTGTCATACCGTTCGCCCAGCGAGAGCCCACTGTGAATGACGGCTACACGCTCCCCAAACTCGAGTTTCATCCGCTGGACCATCTGCGGCGTGAGCGAGATCTCAGGGACGAGCACGATGGCGCTCTTCCCACATTCGAGCGCCGCTCTGATAGCTTCACTGTAGACGCGTGTCTTACCGCTTCCCGTCACCCCGTGAAGAAGAAACACTGCAGACACCCCTGCGTCCATCTTCGCGCGGATGGCCGCGACTGCTTTGCCTTGCAGGGGCGTGAGCGGCCCCTCCTCCCGGAGATCCCAACCTTCCATCCCCACCGAGAGCCGAGGGCGATCTCGATCCGTCCTCTCGACGAATCCACGCTCGACAAGCCTGGTGACTATCGACGAACTGATCCCGGCACCGGACAATTCAACAACTGGCAGGGTCCCACCCTCAGAGCCGGCGAGCAGTTCCAGAACGCTTGCCTGCTTCGGAGCGCGCTTCGCAAGTCTACCTGCCGCGTCCAACGCCTCCTCCGGAGTCCGCACGAGTCGGACTACGGTCTCCGTCCCCGCCACTACGGTTGGGGGAAGAATCTCTTCGAAGAGATCTACAAGACCTGCGCTCACAAGCGCAAGCACGTCGGTACTCTGCCCCTTGGGAACACCGGCCTCTCGGTTGACCAATCCAATGCTCGCCTTCTGACGCCCGGCCGCGGCCTCAAGGATGCGCCTCCGCCTCTCCGGAAGAGATGCTCCTTTCTCCTCCAGGGCCTCCCGACCCTCTTCTGTGATGCGGATGAAACGCCGGCTCTCCATGTTGATCCCTGGCGGAAGAGCAGCACGCAGGACCTCGCCCCAAGGAGCAAAATAGTAGTCAGAGATCCAGCGCGTGAGCTCGATCATGCTCGGATCAAGTACCGGATCGATGTCAAGCACATCGAGGATCTGCTTGGTGTGCGCAACATCAGAGGTAGTTTCCTCCGCGACGACAAAACCGGTGAGCTTCCTGCGCCCGAACGGAACGAGTACCCGGACACCGATGGACACGGAAGAAGCTAGTTCCTCGGGCACCTGGTATGTGAAAGTCCCGGTCACGGGAAGTGGAACAGCCACACTGACATACGTCTCCGGCATTTCTGAGCTTCCTCCGAAACGGGGGATCCGGCACAGATTCATAATGCTCATGGGGCAGATCAGAACGGCCGCGCGGCCTTTTCGCGGGACGCGCTGACACCGAGCTCAAGTCCATCTCGCTGTCCGCGCGTGAGCAGCGCATTGCCGACCGCTGCTATGATGGCGCCGTTGTCGGTGCAGAACTCGCGGGGGGGAATCACAACCTCCACACCCAACCTGGCACCTTCCTCGGCCAGGTGTGCCCGCAGGGCGCCGTTCGCGGCAACTCCGCCGCCGAGCATCACGGTCGGGACCCCGTTCTCCACCGCCGCCCACATCGTCTTGGTAACGAGTGCCTCTACAACCGCGGCCTGAAAACTCGCCAGGAAATCCCTCAGCTCATCGTCCCTGGGCACTGCCCCCATGTCACCCAACTTATACCTGACAGCCGTCTTGAGCCCCGAGAAGCTGAAGTCCAGATTGCCCCGCTGCATCATGGCGCGTGGAAAGGCGAAGGCTGCGGGGTTTCCACCCCGTCCCTTCTGTTCGATCTCGGGTCCGGCCGGATAGGTCATCCCGAGCATTTTTCCAACCTTGTCGAAAGCCTCGCCTGCAGCGTCATCGCGCGTGCGACCAAGCGTTTCATATTCACCCCAGGCGTCTACCCGGATCAATTCAGTGTGGCCGCCGGATGCTATCAGGCAAACGGCCGGCAAACGAAGATCCGGCTGCGCCAGCTGCGAGGCAAACACATGTCCTTCAATGTGATCGACACCAACGATGGGAACGTCGAGCGAGTATGCGAGTGCCTTCGCGAACGAGACACCCACCAGAAGACACCCTACCAGCCCCGGCCGGTTTGTGACGGCGATGGCATCGATCTGGCCGTATCCGATTCCGGCCTTTTCCAGCGCTTGTGTGACGATCGGTACAATGAGCTGCATGTGCGCTCGAGAGGCATACTCAGGCACCACGCCTCCGAACTGCGCATGAATCGCCTGCGAAGCGACGATGCTCGAGAGAATCGTGCGGCCATCCGAGAGAACAGCCGCAGCGGTCTCATCACACGATGTGTCTATTCCGAGAACCAGCATCTCAGTATCCAAACCGGCGACTCTGCCGGCCCGTGCAAGTGTCCAAACCGGTAGCTCCGATATCCCACCCAGCGGAGACCCGGTTTCGGCATTGCCGCATGATGGCAGGCCTACTCGAGAGTAACGGTGAACCGGACAGGCGCCGCCTGCTCTACACTGACACCCTCCGGTGCCTCAACTATGGGAATCAGATCGTGTGTTCCCTTAGGAAGTCCGCGCGCGTCCACAGTAACGATGACATCGCTACTGCTGAGGCTCCTCACCCGATGTTCGGCTCCACTCAAGATAACCTCCGCGGTCAGAGGTCTGATCGTGGCAGATCCGAATCCGGGCTCGTGCTCAAATACGATCGGGACATTGGCCAGAGTAATGGAGCGCGTTCCCTCGACCTCGACGACGACACGCACATCTCGAGGCACGGAGTGAAGATTCCATGGCCCTTCGAGGACGATGCTCCGGCTGGCCTCTACTCTGTCTCTTCGTCCCGAAATATCCAGGCCCTCCGTCCGGATGCTCTGGAGGAAGTCTACGACGCTGGCAGGACCGTAGATAGTCACCGAATCAGGTATGCTCACGGGCCGGCCAAGCATGAAGTAGCCCTCGGCGAGTTCGCCTTCTATTCCGGGATTAATTTTCATTCTCTTGCTGACCAAACTGTCAATGTCAAGATCCAGGCTTTTCGGGTTGCTGACTTCGAGCGCCAGAACATCCGCGTTGCGGGGAATAACAACATTCGCTGGAGAGAGACTCACCCTCAGCGAGCGTCCCGGATGCGCATCCGTCATATCTACGAATGCGTAGACGTCTCCCCACAGGGTAAGGCCGACGAGTTCCTTGTTCGCTCCAGCGAGCATGACGTCGATCGTCTCGGGCACTCTCTCGACCGTCGTCACGTCCTCTTGCAGATTGCGGACAATGAGCGGCACCGACATGAGACGGTTGCCCCGCTGTTCACCCTTCGCGAACGTCCAGAGCACTAAAGCCAGGATGACTGCGGCTATCTTGAGCGCGATGTTGTTGGTTACCGCCCTGCTCACGGACACAGGATCCTCCCTGGAAATTTGACGTCGGACGACGGTGTGGTCGGATTTCTCAATTCTACGACTTCTCCACGGAAAGCACCTGCCCTATCTTGATAGTGCCGTCGTCGGGAAGCCCGTTCATTCTTCTCAAGTTCTCAACCGAGATATCGTAGCGTCGCGCGATGCTCCACAGCGTCTCCCCGACCGCGACGGTATGCGTATCGTCGCTGGTCGCCGGCATCGGAGCGTAGCAGGCGAAGTAGTCGTCAATGGCCAGAACAAGGCAGTCCGCGTACTCCTGTCGATACTCGGAACGCTTCAACTTATCTACGTCCTGATCATTCGACAGGAATCCCACCTCTACAAGGACGGACGGCATTGAAAGCGATTTCAGAACGACGAAGCCCGCCTGCTTCATAGCACACCGCCCGAGATCCATACTCGCAATCCGGTTCGATATCATCGTCGCGAGATGGCTGCTCTTCTGAACGTTGCCGCCCATCTTGAGATCGACAAGGATGGACAGGACGTCGTTGTCGGCATCCGGTGAGACGCCACCGACAAGATCCGCCGCATTTTCGCGGTCCGCGAGTTCCCGGGCAGCCTGATCGCTCGCGCCTCCAGGCGAAACATAGAATATCTCTGTACCTGACGCCCTGCGGTTGGGAGCTGAGTTCCCATGAATACTGATGAAGACATCGCCACCCCATGTCTGGGCTAGCTGTTTACGTTTCCTCAGGCTGACGAAATAGTCACTGTCTCTCGTCATCCGCACATCGTACCCTGGTTTTGCTCTCAAGATCCCGGCGACACGTTTTCCTATGTCAAGCACGACTTCCTTCTCAACCAGAACTCCGTTGCCGAGCGTTCCCGGGTCCTCGCCACCGTGCCCCGGATCAATGACGATGACCCGGGTCGCGACCGGCCCGTCGTCTCCGGTCACGGGCTCCGAGATCCGCCGTACGACATCGCTGAAGACATCGACGACGATCCGGTGCGGCTTTCCCAGGTACGGCTTGAGCGAGAAAACGTTGTGTTCGAACGCTCCTTCGAGATCGAGAACGACCTGCGCCCCACTCCCGATCTGGTTGATGCGAATATGCTGTATGACTCCATCGCCAACGGCTGTCGATCGGGACACATCGCCGGCATCCGCACTCTGGACGAGAACGACGACCCTGTCAGGGTTCGTCATAACCCGAGTCGAATAGCTGGCGTAACCCGTGAGATCGACAACAATGCGCGTGTGATCGGGCGCGGTCCAGTAGCGAACGCCGGTCAGGCTCTCACCTGCCATCACTGAACCGGCGTATGTCACGAGTGCAAGCGCCACCATCAGCGTGGCTGTCAACGTTCGCATTCGCCGCACTCTCCTGAACAAGGTACCTCCGTGGCCTGGATACACGGATACGCCTCCCGCAGCAAGTTATCACACGAGATGTCAGACAGGGTACACGCCTCATCAGGATTTGTCGAGCCAGTCTTCTTCTGATTCAATACGGATGCCGTGTCTCTCGAGGAGAGCGGCCGTAACCCCTTTGCCGTTCGAGAGTTCACCGTCGATCCATACGCGCCTGCAACCACACGAGGGACTTCGTTCCTTGAGAATGGCCGCTGTTGCCCCAGTCATCCGGGCAACAGACAGCGACTCCTCCGCGCCTCTTCTGAACTCGTCCGTTACATCTTTCCCGTTTCGATCAACGATGCGGGCTGTGCCGTCAAGTACAGCCTCACCGTCACCTCCTGAAAAATCTGCCGCCGCTCGTGGTGTTGGGAGCCCTCCGAGCTGTTCCGGACAGATGGGAATCGCTTCCCCTCGCGCGACCAGCTCACGGATTGCCTCGATCAGGTTGTCATCCCCATCATACCGGGTCTTCAATCCAACAAGGCACGCGCTTACAATAATCAAGTGATACCTCATGGGTTGAAGGTCTCTTGAGACGCTTGGCGAGACCAGGACCGATACCGGATGCCGCGTTGATGATAGTCGACGCTAGATGCCGCGCCGCGGAGGTTTGCCGGGTCTCTCAATGACTGTGGCAGGATTGACAAGGTAGGTGCGTCCGACACGTTGCACATCATCTGCCGTGACCGATTCCAATCGTTCGAAATGTGTCTCACGGAAATTCGATTGGAGGCCAAGCAGGTGGCGTCGCGCTATGGCGGACGCCTTGTCCTTGCTTGTCTCCATCCTCAACGCGAGCCTTGTCGCGATTCTGGACTTAGCCTGTTCAAGCTCGACATCGCTCACTGCCACTGCCCTGATTCCCTCGAACTCGTCGTTGAGAGCATGGAACGTTGCATCAATGTCGTCAGAGGACGCGTATGCGACAAGTCGAACGCCCTCGGACCTGACGCTGACAAATGCTCCGGCCACACTCTGCTTCGCAGACCCACACGCCCCGAAACGGTCGGCAAGTCTCGAGCCGGGGCCGTCACCCAGAACACTGATCATCACCTGTGTCGCCGCGTAATCATCGCTGTCTATCTCGGGACCAAGAAAACCAATCTCGATGAATCCATCCTCGCCATCACTGTAGACATCGAGTTCGGAAGGTTCCCCGCTTTCTGCACGAGCAGTCTCTCGACGGGCAACCTCACGGTCGGGGTAGTCAGCGAAGAGAACCTCGAGTCTGGCAAGCATCTTCTCAGTGTCGAAGTCGCCGACTGCGACGACGATCGTGTTGGACGCTCCGTAGTGCTGCTCGTAGAACGAGACGATTTCACCCCGCGTTGCTGCCCGGATGCTCTCCGGCGTGCCCAGCACGGGACGGGAGTAGGGATGCCCGTGGAAGAGAAGCCCACTGAGGCTGTGGTAGTTCCTGGTGAATGCGTGGTTCATCTCGCCCTCGAGCAGGCGCAGTGCCGTCTCTTTCTCCAAGTCCAGGCGCCCTTCATCAAAAGCGGGGCGCGAGATGAACTCCGCGAGCCATGCAATAGCGGTGTCGAATTCGGTTTCGTGAGCAGTGAGATAGAGTTCGGCGAAATCCTCCGATGTCAAAGCACCATGTCTGATGGACAGTCCGTCCAGGTCGTCGACTATCTCTTCCCATGTCGCGTTGCGCGTTCCCTCGAACAGCATCTCGTTCGTCAGCTGTGCGAGGCCGCCGCGCTCATCAGGATCGTATCTCGACCCGGCGTCGACCATGACAGAAACGGCACTGATATCACTCCAGCTGTCGGCCAAGGCGATGAGCGTCAGGCCGCTGTCAAGCCGGACCTGGCGCATATCCGCGACCGCAGCGGAGGCCACTGCCACAAGAACGGCAATCACGGTGACTGTGAGTTTCATTGCACATGTTCTCTGTCGCATTATCTTCACATCCGTCCTTCGATGCCGCCCGCTGCCTCGTCCCTACGGCATGGCAACAGCAACCGAGTAGCAGTTGCGGCGGAAGTACTTCTTAGCCACGCGCTCGAGGTCCTCCCGAGTCAGCTCATTGATCCTGGCCGTGTAGTCATCTATAAAGCCGATACCGCCCACGGCGGCCCAGTAGCCCTGGTAGGACGCACGTTCGGCCATCACGCTTCTGGCTTCAGCCACCTCGGTCAGGAGTGCGACTCGTGCTCGTGTCACATCATCTTCGCTTATGGGATCATCCGCAAGCGACAGAAATGCGTCGACCGTAGCTTCTCTGGCTCTATCCACGTCGTGGTCGCCCACGTCCACCCAGGCCACGATCGGATTCGCCTGTCGCCTTGTCCCCCACCCTGCGCTGACGCTGACCGCAAGCTCTTCGTCCAGAAGGAGACGGCGGTCGAGTCGTGATGCTCTTCCTCTTCCCAAGAGCATCAGGAGGAGATCCATCGCGGCCACGTCCTCATCGGAAGCGCTCGGAGCCGGAAATCCAACGACGACATACGGAGAGGCTCCCTGTCCGGTAAGAATGTCGATATTGCTCTCATCGTGCCAGACAACGGCCTCAGTTGACGGCTGCGCCGGCTCGCCTTCCGGCAGGTCACAGAACAACGACTCGATAACGTCGGCCGCCCGTATGGCATCAACATTTCCGGCGACCGAGATGATCATATTCCGGCCAACATATGCCTCGCGATGTCTTTCGCGCAGGTCATCTGAGGTCAGCGCTGTGATGACATCCACGGACCCGTATGGGAGGCGGGCATAGGGATGATCCCCCATCATGTTCTTCATGCAGGCGAGATACGTCTGTTCTCTCGTGTTCGTGCCGTATCTGCCTAGTGAGGTGAGAAGGCCCTGCTTGGCGCTCTCCACGTCCTCATCACTGAAGACGGTGTCTGTCGTACCCATGTACAGGAGTTCCGCAGCCTGCTCGAAATACGCGGCATGACAGGCTGTGACGTAGTATACGAAATCGTGCGACGGGCTCGCCATTACCACACCACCGATGCTCGCGAACGCTTCCGCTTTCTCCTCAAGGACCGGGTTCCGTGCGGAGGACACCACGACGCTCCGAAGAAGAGCCGCCGTTCCGGCCTCATCGACGGATTCATAAAGAGCACCGTCACGAACCCAGAGATGCACTGAGACCATGTCGGATCCGCGGTTCTCGCTGACGACTATCGTGACACCGTTGGGAAGCACCCGCGTAACGAACGCGGCATGTTCCACATTCGCGCACCCTCCAGCAAGAACCAGCGCGAGTATGGCTGCAGCCGCTACAAGATGGTGGGTGCGCATCATAGAGAAGACTCCGTTTCGGTCTCATGACCTGGCTTGTCCGGAACTACTACCGTCCCTGCCCATATATATATAGACAGCAGAAACCGCTCCCCGTTTGCTGGGCCTTCGGGGAAATCCACCGGTATCAGGGTCTGCCGAGCTTCCGGCAGCAGAGCCTGTCGGCGATGGTATGGAGAGCCCAGCGTCCAGTCAAGCAGATTGCGGGTGCGAGGATCGCCCTGACGACATACGCCCACCATCCTTCCGGGTGGTGGGCGTATGTACAGTACAGAACTCAAACCGCCCGCTTCCGGCGGCAATAGAGTCTTTCTAGTGCAGGTAGACCAGGAGTTCGTCTACCCGAGGCGCGTTCCTGAGTTTCGAGAGCGCCTCTTCCTTGATCTGGCGAATACGCTCGCGCGTCAGGCCTATCATGGCGCCGACCTCTTCGAGCGTCTTCTTCCGCTCTCCATCAAGTCCAAAGTAGTGCTTGAGGATCAGTGATTCCCTCGCAGTCAGTACATCGAAAGCGAAGTCGACTTCCTGCCCGAGCGACTCGT
>JAUVLP010000188.1 GCA_030600655.1 Candidatus Eiseniibacteriota bacterium | reverse complement strand
CATCTTCTACGCCCAACATTGTGCCGACTGGCCTCGGCTTCAACAGCTTCAACCTGGTGCTCGTGCTTGCGGAGCCTGCCGCCGGCAAGTTGCCGGTGTCGGGGCGAAAGCCGACGCCGGGTCTGCACGACACCCCAGGCGACCCTGCATCGCCGGGAGCCCGGGCGCACATGCCCGAGCTGGTCCATATTGACTCACCTCCTCTCGAGCGCCTGACGCTGCCCTTGTCGCAGCTGCCCGAGGGCTGTGCGCTCAAGCCGCTCGATCACATGATAGGCGCTGCGCCGATCCCGATTGACTCGAATCCCATGATCACATCGGACCGCCGCGTCATCGGCTTCGTGAGTCTCTTCGTGATGCCGCCCACGCCTGAAGATGAGGCCGCCTGGGGGGCTGAGATGTCGATGCTGGGTCCGGATGCCGAGATGAAGCGCTTCGAGGAACTGATAGCGGAGCGCATCTCGACGGTTCGCGCCGCGTACGTCGCGATCTACGAGTCGGCTCGGGGGGCGGAGACAGGGGTGTTCGCGCTTGAGTTCGCGGAGCCGCTCTCGCCTGCGCGCCGTGAGGCGCTGTCAACTGAGGGGGCCTGGGGCGTTGTGCAGGCCAGCGAGTGGGTGGCCGCGACCGTGTGGACGGACGACCCCGCTCATGCCTGCCTCGATGCGGTGCGGGTGTCCGTGGAGTCGGTGTTGGGGAAGTGAGGTGGGGGGGGGCCGTGCGGTCCGCTTGGCACTCATTTGGCGCGAGCTGTCGGCAGCATATGTGCAGTTGGCTGGCGCCACATGGAGGAATCCACGTTGACAAGAGGACTGCTCGATGATGTTGACATGCAGCGCATCAAGGCCAAGCTCCCTGATGTCATACCTCTTCGTGTGAAGACTCAGGTGATGCACCCTGATCTCATGTGCGCTGGGTTCGATGTCGGGAGCGATATCCCCTTGGCTGCGATTTGCCTGCAGGATGCCTCGGGTGTTCTCTGCGCCGCCAATGTGGCTCTACACGAATATCATGCGCACAGCATCTACTACCGCGAGCGCAAGGATCCACCTCAGGAGATGGTGGCAATCAGTATGGAGACCTTCTTCCTAGACGACCTGGCGTTCCGGCTCTACGCGGCAGCCGAGCATCTGGCCAACGCCATTGTTTTCATGCTGGAGCTCACCGATGCGGACTTGGCTCAGTTTCGAGAGAGCCGTGTCTCGCAGCAGAGCATCGTTGGGCACTACCTTGCCGCCAAGCTACCGGGGAACGACTTGACTAAGGCTGCAACGCGTCTGGCCAAATGCAAGGACTGGATGCACGCCATGGGGTATCGCGGCCGACTCGTTCACGATCAGCCGCCTCCGGTGGCTGGCCTTGGAATCACTTACCGACGACGCTCCCGCTGGACACGCGGCGGTGGCGCAGCCAAGCTCACGGTACAATTGAACACGGGAGACGAACCGGAGTTCGCAGTGGAAGAGATTTACGGATTCCTCGAGGGGGCATTTCGTCAACTGCTCATTAGCACCGACGAGTGCGTACGGTACTTCGAGAGCATGCTAAACGCCGTCGGCATCACGTTGACCGTCGACAAGCCTGGGATGCACCTTCGGTTTGAGAGTACGTAATGTGGCGCTGGCTAGCTGGCGTATGCAGCCGACGAGCTTGGCCGTCACGCCGACTGCACCGCGGGCTAGCGCATGCGCCGCACCCGCAGCAGCAGCTTCAACGCTCGCAGCTGATACGCGGTCCGTCAGGTGACCATGCGGTCTAGCTGACGGAGGTGAGTAACAGTCCAACGATGGCACAAGAGGGCGTGAGATCAAATGATGAATTGCAGGTGGCTCTAGAAGCTGAGGGTGAACTGCTTCATGTATCCATTGTAGATCATCACGGCGTGAGACAGCACGTCCCTTCCGATGAGACACTGGATCTGCTGCCCCTTCAAGGGCGCCTCGAGCGCAATCACCGGGCCTCCGACGCCATTCGCGAACATCAGGAGGACAGCATACTGGAGGCACTTCACATTGTCGGCCGAGGCCGTGCAGACGTTCGCGACACCGACAGGCTTAAGTCCGAGCTGCTTCACTATGTCGGGGTGTATGACACTCGCGGTCGCTCCCGTGTCTATTAGCGCGGTGGCAGATACTGGGTTTGGAATAGCCGTACCGTTCTTCTTCAGCGCCTCAACTGCTTCGTTGGCCAACCCGACGTGCATTTCGACGAGCGGGCCAGTCGCTTGAAGATCTGGAAGCTGGGTTGTGAATGATGGCATACTAGATCCCGAGCACGTTCGAGACGAAGTTAAGCGGCGTCTCTGTCTTCGTGACCTGCTTCACTAGGAAGGCGACATTGCCGAGTTCACGATATCCCATCGCAATGGCATCCATCTGCGTGTCGAACGTCCCAAGGACATCGTCGTCGTGGATAATGACGAACTTCCCCTCGGAGGTCGCAAGCAAGTTGGCTAGTTTTGTGCTGTAAGTGGCGAGTTCCTTGTCCAAAGGCCCTGACATGGCTCGCACCTCCTATGCAAGAGACTGTTTCAACAGTACAATAATGACACCCGGGAGGCGTGATGTCAAGGGATCACTGAGAACCCCAGCGTGGTTACCTGACTCGGGAGGGCGTGAACGCCCGGGGGCATGATTGACACTTCAGTCCGAGAACAGAGCTGACACGGAAGTAGGGGAGGCCAGATGTTCGAGCAGACCTTCAAGAACATCGATGACGTGCTCTGGAAGGAAGCAGGGTGCTCGTCTGAACTGGACTACACGGAGCAGTCCTCCTGGATGCTCTTCCTCAAGTACCTCGACGACCTCGAGCTGGAGCGGGCCATGGAGGCCGAGCTCGTCGGCAAGCCCTACGAGTTCCTGGTCGACGAGCCGCACCGCTGGTTGAGCTGGGCGGCCCCGAAGAAGCCGGACGGCTCCTTCGACCACGACAGCGCGCTGACCGGCGATGACCTGATCGACTTCGTCAACAATGGCCTGTTCCCGTACCTCAAGGGCTTCAAGGAGCGCGCGAGCGGGCCGGACACCATCGAGTACAAGATCGGGGAGAT
>JAUVLP010000038.1 GCA_030600655.1 Candidatus Eiseniibacteriota bacterium | reverse complement strand
GATCTTGCCCTGTCGATTACCATTGTCGTGAATCCACAGTTCGAGGAACTCGTACCTCGAGTAGTCGTTTCCGGTCTTCGCCAGAAGCCGCATCAGACCAGCCCACGACGCCGACCCAGTCCCATCGTGGTCGATCTCAAGCACAGTATGTGTGTCGTTGGCCTCCTGGGACGGAAGGTCCGGATGAAGATCGCCTTCATGCACCTTTCGGTCCGGGTTGTACCAATCGATGTTCACCCGGTCGGCCGCCGACATCCCCATCGGCTCTATGGGAACACTTGAGGGCACCCAGAGACGCCGGGTCACCCCCAATCTGCTGACATTCTCGGTTCCCTCCATGTCGTCGATGGCAACAAACCCCTTCGTGTTGGGTTCCGGAATCGAGACGGCGACCTCTGCAGCAATCTTGAGGGAGGATTCCGCGTCCGTGTCGATAAACGGGATTGCATCCGCGATTTTCGTCATGACCTCGGGTCTGAACTGTGCACTGAAATTGACATCGCCCACCACTGTCCGGGACGGCTCCTCACCGAGTCTTGGTTGATCGTCCGCAGTTCCCTTGCTCTGGTACATCCAGGTCGTGCCGACACTGACGTTCTGCCCCCAGTTATAAACAGCGCGTGTGCCCAACAGGGTCTTCTCACCACCGATGCCAAAGGGCTTGTAGTCGTAGTCCACAGCTATCCTGGCGTCTGGGTCTTTTGCCTCCTCCGTAAGAAGTGTCAACTGACCTGCCGGATAGTAGATCGTGTAGTCACTGCCGCGCGTGAGCCGCACGCCGTTCAATCGAACAACCTCACTGTTCTCGATGATATTGATGTGCCCGAGGTAGAACGTCGTTTGCGAGCGATTGTAGGACACTTCAAGGTAGTAGATGTCGTCATCAGGCTGGAAGACTTCCCTGCTGTAGACCGCACAGTTCATCGGCCGCTCGGGAAGCTCAGGCTCAGCCCCCGGTGCATAGTAGAAGCCGGTCGCATCGTACCCGGCGCAGAAAGGCGTCAAATGTGGGAAGTAGAGGTAGCCTCTCTCAAAATCGATCAGTTCGAAATCCACAAGACCATCAGGTGCCGTGTCCTGTCCTACACCGTGCGTATCAAGCCCCAGCATCTCGATGAACGACACACCGTTCTCCGAATCAGAATCCTCTCCAGATGGTACTGCCTTCTTGACAGTGAGCTCGAAGCCGTCCTCCGGTATGTTCTTGGCACCGAGATAGTAGACGCTTTTCAACTCATACAACCTGATCGGTTCCCAAAGCGTTCCCAGAACATTCTCGTCTTTCTTGATCATCTTCAATCTGAGACTGTCCCCGTCGCTACCACCAACCACGAGCCCGTCGAAACGTACGTAGCTAACAGCAAGGACCTTCGACGATGAGATCGGACTCAGAAACTCGATCACGCCAGCGCTGTAATCGAACAGATAATCCTCGAGTTCGACCAGTTCATCGAACATGCCGCGGCCTCTCGGTCCCTGAGGCGGATCGTCTGGATCGATGTCATCTGGATAGTCATCCTGCCAGAGAGCACTCCCAAGGTACGCCACGCCTCCTTGCGCACCTGTCTCAGCGTCGTTCCCGCCATCGCGGTCATCCACATAGACATGGATCTCCTGAATGGAGAATTCGGTGTTCGAGTACTTCAGGGCATCACTGTCAACGGCGAAGAAGGTCCTCGCCTTGTACGAGATGTCATTGATCTGCAGAGAAGTGGCCTCCGAATTTCCTTCGAAGCTCGCTCCATCCGACTCCCCTTCCTCCTTGCTTGCGATAACCGTGAGGTCCAGTTTGCCAATCCGTGCAATCATCTTCGCTCCGAAAAGACCTTCGTGATGCCCGCTGTAGCTCACGAACTCCGTCCCGGGCAGCGCCAGGTTCACTTCACCCAGCTCGATCTTCTGGATTACTTCGTCCTCATCGCCATCATAATGAACCCTGATCTGGTTGGCCTTCCCCCCCCCGAAAGTGTCCCCACCACTCCTGTGATCGACGTAAACATGAATCTTCCGCCCAATGGTCCCTTCAAGATTCACCGTCAGCTGCTGCTCCATGTCCAGCTGCGGCCATCGCGATGCCGGTCCAGATTCCGATTCCAGTGCCTCAACCGTGTAGCTCGTCTGTCCTCCGAAGGTGATGCGCTCGCTTCCGCGGACCTTCAGATTCGCACCGGGCCCGATGGCCTTTACGAAGGGTCCTGGAAGAGGCATCGGAATGTCGATATCCAGAAGGCCACCCGCCTGCTTTTCTCTCGCTGCCGCAAGCCCTCTGCGCACCGTAGCTACCCAGGCGGCCCTCACCAAACGCTCTCCGACCTGCCGTTGAAAGTCGTCGAGCGGAGCCGCGTAAGCCAGGAAGGTCAGCACCTTCCCGCTCCGCGACTCGACCGTGACCAGCCCCGTCTCGAGTTCAACATGTAGAGTGTTCTTCAGTGGCACACCTGTCAGCGCTGACTTCGGTAGAGCGACCTCCTTGACGGCTGACTCGACCAGAGAAATGCGCGGCTTCCGGCCCCAGGGACGGACGAACTCACCCTCGGACTCTGACTCGAACGACAAACCTATCGCATAGGGATCCGGTGGAACCATACTGTCAGGTGCCGCCGGCGCAGAAGCGAGCGTGTCGGTCAGCGCAGGAGCGAGCGTGTCCGTCAGCGCAGGAGCGAGCGTGTCCGTCAGCGCAGAAGCGAGCGTGTCCGTCGGCAGCTCCCACACCGCCACACCGACTGTGTCCGCTCCTTCCGGCGAATCGGAATCCGCACAAACAGCACTCTCGAACTGCATGAAGAACCCAAGCAAAACCAGCGCCAGAATCAGTGGGCGTGCACAGACAGCCTGCCCCCAAGCCGGCACCCGCACAGGCGAGAATCCGGACTCAGCCAGATCGGCCGGCCCTTCATCGTTCGACACATATTCCAACATGTTGAGCAATGCGCGTATCATCTTGCTCCAGATGGCGGACGCTGAACGCAAGTATCCGCCGGCAGGGATCTTGTTCCCTGCAGACTGCCTCTCTGCTCATGGGCCACAATCATGTTGCGGCCAGTTCCAGAATAGTAGTATATCTTGTTCTCGCAGTCAGCTAGTGAATTGCCTCCTTATCACGATTGGCCCGGAGCAGGCAGAGCTATGAGTATCGTCGCGCGCTACGTGCTTCGCCAGCATTTCATCCCTGCTGCAGCTGGGCTCGTCATCTTCTACTTCGTACTCTCCATGGACTTCCTTGTCGACTACCTCAATCTCTTCATCGCCAAGGGCGTACCGGGACTCTTCGTATTGGAGGCCTTCGCTCTGAGTCTCGCCTGGATGACCCTTCTCGCCGTACCGATGGCTGTTATGGTGGCGGTTCTGACGGCGTTCGGCCGGCTAGCGGGCGACAACGAGATAACGGCTGCCAAAGCCTGTGGTGTCAATGTCTTCTCACTCATGCTTCCTGTCCTGGTTGCTGCTCTTCTGATCGCGTTCGGCCTGTTCGCGTTCGGTGACCGTTTGCTGCCGGCAGCCAACTACCGTCTGAAGGGCCTACTCGTAGACATCCATCACATCAAGCCACTTGCCACAATCGAACCTGGGGTTCTAACCGAGCTGCCCGGCGGCTACAGCATCTTCATCGATAGCATGAACTCCGAGACCTCCGAAGTGTTCTCGGTGAAGATACACCGCATCTCCCCTGATGAGCCTCCTCAGACAATCCTCGCAGAAAGAGGCGTGTTAGGCATGGATGACGCCAACGATGTCCTGCGGGTCGAACTCCTGAATGGCGAAATCCTGGAGGCCGATGCTGATGACCTGACGAAATTCAGTCGTCTGCTATTCGACAAACACGTCATAAACATAGAGCAGGGCGGAAGTTCACTGGTCAGGAGCGAGCGCAGCAAACGAGGAGACCGCGAGCTCTCAGTGACTGAACTCGCCTCTCGCAGAGATGCCAATCTGGCTGAAGCCGCCACGAGGACCAACGCTCTTCGATCTCTCCTGTCGTCACACACGGACCACCTCTTGGCAATGAGCAGTGGTGAAACTGAGCTGGAATCAGCCCGCGATCTTCGCGAGGCACGCTCAGAACTCATGCGCAAAACGCAAGGTGGACTGAGAAGCATAGCAGGCAGTTCCAAGAAAGCAAGACGGTTGGATGTTGAATTCCACAAGAAGCTCTCGATACCCTTTTCGTGTCTGATCTTCGTTCTCCTCGGCGCTCCACTCGGCATCAGAAGCCGCCGAGGCGGAATCGGTATCGGTGCAGGAATAGGCATTCTGGTCTTTCTCGTGTACTATCTTTTCCTGATGGGTGGAGAGCAACTAGGGGATCGTGGTTACGTAGACCCAGCACTTGCGATGTGGGCGCCGAACATATTCTTCGGCGCAATCGGGCTTCTCCTTACGTTCTCCACGTGCCTCGAGTGGCGCGCTGCACCCATAGCGAGAGTTGTCGATTTCATTGTCCGAGTACCGGTTGCGAACCGGAGCAACACCTCGTGAGAATCCTCCACACATACATACTCTTCAGAGTCGTGAAACCTCTGCTTCTTGTCTTTGCATCCTTCGTCGTCATCTACGTTCTTGTCGACCTTTTTGACCACGCGCACACCTTCATCGACAACCGTGTCCCGCTCAGGATCATCCTTCTGTACTACTTCTACTCAACGCCACTCATCTTCGTGCTGACCGCGCCTGTCGCAGTCCTTCTCGCAACTCTTCTCTCTGTCGGCAGTATGGCGCGCTCCAATGAAGTGATGGCCATGAAAGGCGCGGGCCTGAGCCTGAGAAAGATCCTCTCGCCGGTTCTGGGTCTTGCGCTCATGATCAGCCTTGCCACGATGGTGATGGGCGAAACCATTCTGCCGCCCGCCACACGACACCGGATCGCCATCGAGGATGACTACCTCAAGAAGAAAAGGAGCGACCCCCGGATCCGAGTGGATGTCATCTATGTGCGGCCGGACGGCAGCATGCTCCTGACCAGACGCTACAACACGCGCCGCCAGTTCATGGAAGACGTCACCATCGAGGAATTTGATGATAACCTGCGCCCCACAATGCGGATCGACGCCCAGTCAGCAAGATGGGAAACCGATCACTGGGTTCTTTCATCCGGCAGGCTAAGGAGATTCACACCAAGCGGCGAGGAGACAACTCCGTTTGAAACGTATGTCCTCTCCTATGCTGAACCGACGCCCGACGACCTCGTGCGTCGCGATCTGGAACCGGAAGAGCGGGGATATTTCGATCTGAGGAACTACATCGCGAAACTGGAGGCAACTGGAAACGATCCACGCACACTCAAGGTGGCACTGAACCTGAAAATCGCGTTCCCATTCGTTACATTCATCATGACGCTAATGGGTGCGCCGTTGGCATTGGGAAGTCGAAGAAGCGGTTTCTCCCTGGCGTTCGCGCTCGCTCTCTCCACCTCATTCCTCTACTACGGCCTTATCCAGGTTGCCCAGGTTCTCGGCCGTCAAGGCGTCCTCCATCCCTTGCTTGCGGCCTGGAGTGCAAATATTCTCTTCGTAGGCGTTGGCTTGTGGATAGCAGCGCGAGCGCAGCGGTGACTCTCGCTTACGTACCGAGCTTCCACGACGCCAGATACTCTTCTTGCTCCGCGGTCAGTGTATCTATCCTGATTCCCATCGATGCCAGCTTGAGTCTCGACACGTTCGCGTCGATCTCGGCAGGCACCCGGTAGACTCCTGCCTCCAGCCCTTCCTTCAGCTTGGCCAAGTACTCGCAGCAAAGAACCTGGTTGGCGAAACTCATATCCATAACGGCTGCAGGATGTCCTTCCGCAGCTGACAGATTGATGAGGCGCCCCTCCCCGAGCAGATTGATCCGTTTTCCCTTAACCATATAGCTCTCGACGGAGTCCCTTGGACGGGTTACTTCGCTCGCCAGACCGACGAGCGCTTCCTTGTCGATCTCAACATCGAAGTGGCCCGAATTCGCAACCAGCACCCCATCCTTCATCACCTCGAAGTGCCGGCCGCTCACAACACGAATGTCGCCAGTCAGCGTGACGAATATGTCGCCCAACGGGGCCGCCAAGTCCATAGGCATCACGCGAAAACCGTCCATCACAGCCTCGAGCGCCTTGAGTGGATCCACTTCAGTGATTATGACATTGGCCCCCATCCCGCGCGCCCTGTTGGCCAGCCCTCGCCCACACCATCCGTAACCCGCCACAACGAATGTTGATCCCGCGATCAGCGTGTTTGTGGCTCGCAGAATGCCATCAATCGTGCTCTGGCCCGTTCCATATCTGTTATCGAACATGTGCTTTGTGTCCGCATCGTTCACTGCAATGACCGGAACCCTGAGCTTGCCATCCTTCTCCATAGCCTTCAGGCGAATCACTCCCGTCGTTGTCTCCTCCATACTCCCGACAAGACCGGGGATCAGATCGTCTCTCTCCTCGTGAATCGTAGAGATGAGATCTGCACCGTCGTCCAGCGTTATCGTCGGTGAAGCATCGAGGATCGATCGGATGTGACTGTAGTACCGGTCATTGTCCTCTCCGCGCACTGCGAAGACCGGCATCCCGTGGTCCCTCACAAGATGGGCCGCAACATCATCCTGCGTACTGAGCGGATTCGACGCGGCGAGCCACACCTCTGCTCCACCCGCTGCCAGAGCGATCATCAGATTGGCAGTCTCAGTGGTTACGTGAAGGCATGCGCCCACGACATGCCCCTCAAGCGGCCGTTCCGTTACGAAGCGGTCGCGGATGCTCCTGAGGACAGGCATTGTCTGCGCCGCCCACTCCGTCCTGTTCCGCCCTTTCCGGGCAAGATCAATGTCCGCGATATCGTGCCGCATTCGTCCTCCCAACAAACCTTATCCGTGTTTCAGTTCTTCGACCATGTCGAGACGTTCCCAGGTAAACTCAGGCTCATGTCGACCGAAGTGCCCATAGGCCGCAGTCTTCTTGTAAATCGGTCTTCTCAGATCCAGACGTTCGATTATGGCTCCCGGAGTGAGATCGAAGCACTTCCGCAGAAGCTCGTTGAGTTCCTCATCCGGCGCGATGCCTGTGCCAAACGAGTCAACCATCACGGAAACCGGCTCCGGTACACCGATTGCGTATGCAAGCTGGATCTCGCACCGCTCCGCAAAGCCCGCCGCTACGAGGTTCTTCGCCATGTGGCGCGCAGCGTACGAAGCCGAACGATCCACCTTCGTTGGGTCCTTGCCCGAGAAGCACCCTCCCCCGTGACTCCCGACCCCACCGTACGTATCCACAATTATCTTCCGACCTGTAAGACCGCAGTCAGCATGAGGTCCGCCCTTCACGAAAGCACCTGTCGGATTCACCCAGAGCTTGTACTCCGCGCCGCGGAGAAGCTCGGCAGGCAAGACTGGATCCACGACCTTCGCCCGGACCATCTTCTTGAGCTCGGCCATATCGCAACCCTCAGTGTGCTGTGTCGCTACGACAACCGTATCGATACGGACCGGGCGGTGATTCTCATACTCAACTGTCACCTGCGTCTTGCCGTCCGGACCCAGGCAGTCTATCTCCCCATCCTTCCGCACCCTCGCCAGCCTTCGGGCCAACGCATGTGCCAAATGGATAGGCATCGGCATGTAATCGTCGGTCTCCGTTGTCGCATACCCGAACATCATCCCCTGGTCACCGGCCCCGCCGCTGTCAACTCCCTGGGCGATATCGCCCGACTGCTTGTCTATCGCGGTCACAACAGCGCACGTATCGGCGTCGAAGCCGTATTTCGCATCCGTGTAGCCGATCTCCCTGATTGTCTCACGGATGATCTTCGGCATGTCCGCCCACGCCTCGGTGTCTATCTCACCGGAGACAAACGCCAGCCCCGTAGTCACGAGAGTCTCGCATGCCACACGTCCCGCCGGGTCATCCGCAAGAATGGCGTCGAGTATCGCGTCAGAGATCTGATCGGCAACCTTGTCGGGATGCCCCTCAGTGACTGACTCCGATGTAAACAAGTGCTTGTTCAAGTGATCCTCCATCCAAGACTGGCTCAGGCTCGCATCCCGCGCAGACGTCCCTGCCGGGTTCATATCTGTGTCGCCCTCTCTATGAACCGATGTCGATTTCAGACGAGTCGCCGACATTGAGCTTCCGGTAGTGCCCCTTGACAACGGCCCCCTCGCCGATCAGCGACTCCCACAAAAGGCTCTTCTCAACGAGCGCATTCGCATTCAGAATGCTGTCGCGGATAATCGACTCTCTGACAACGGCTCCCGCAGCCACCGAGACGTACGGACCGATGATGGAGTGTTCGATTACTGCGCTCTCGTCTATGGACACAGGTTGAATCAGTATCGACCCCTCCCGCTCCACTCCGTTCCCCCCGGAACGAGAAAGCAGGAACCTGTTTGTCTCAAGGAGCGTTCCTGGCCGTCCACAGTCATACCAGCCCTCGACCAGGAATGTCCCCATCGCCTCCCCGCGTTCGAGCATCATCTTGAGAGCATCCGTCAACTGGTACTCTCCCTTTGTCCTCAGATCACCGTCAACGATCTCCGTGAGGCACTGCATGAGAAGCGGTGTATTCGCAATGTAGTAGAGACCGACGATGGCCAGATTGCTGCGCGGAACATCCGGTTTCTCTATCAGACTCGTTACTGCATCGCCGTCAACCTCAACAACGCCGAAGAGGCTCGGGTTCTCCACCTCCTTGACCCCAATGAGGGTCTGCTTACCACTGATCAGGCTCGCGAAATCCGCTGTAACGATCGTGTCGCCCAGGATTATCAGGCTCGGTTCATCACCCATACACTCACGCGTCATGTAGATGGCGTGCCCCAACCCCTTCCGTTTCTCTTGGTGCACAAAGGTCGCCTTGAGATCCGGATAGGCACTCCCTACGTATTCCCGGATCCTCTCACCCATATAGCCGGTTACAAGCACGACCTCCGCCACACCGATCCTGATGACCTCATCCAGAATGTGCCCCAGAATAGGCTTGCCTGCCACTTGCACGAGCGCCTTCGGCACCGTGTGGGTATGAGGTCTGAGCCTCGTTCCGATACCGGCGGCGGGAATGATCGCCCTCATGTAGATTCCTTTCATGCCGCACCCCACCGGAACAGCGCACCGGGCAGGGTGACATCTCGCCGGCTAGCTTTCGGCCAGTGCCGACTTCAGCTTGTCTATAGGTAGAACGGGCGTCGGATCTGCTCCATTCAGGATGGCCAGGTAAAAACTCGTGAAATCTCCAACAACAACCAGTGAGAGCAACCTCGCCAGTCGCGACACTCCCCTGCTCTCGATCGAACGGACCAGCACCCCCGTTGAGGCAATGGACTCCCGGGTGATCTCGATCCTTCTCGCCACCCGCGTATGGTCCTCGCTGTCGCGCAGGAAGAGCACCCGCGCCATGTCCGTCAGCGGACTGTGAGCGCTCCAACCGACGATCTCATTGTGGTTCATCTCCGGAAGCTCGTTCCCGTGCGCTACAACCTTGGCATTCTCCGAGAACTGTCCGCACCACCTCGTCGCGACCACTGATACCCATGGAGCCGACCCGTAGACAACGGGTACATGCCCGTGTAACCACTCCGCGAGATTCTTTGCCGGATTGCTGTTCAGATCCCTGGCCACACCACACTCCTCGGCCAGTTTCGTTGCCATTTCGATCCCTTCATCGATCTCCGAACTTGGATCGGGCGCCAGACCTAGTCTCCCAAGAATCCTGAGCAGAGGCACAAGGCTGTATCCGAGTGCCGCCCTCGGGGGAAGACCCGGCGCGATGGCGACTACATCGTGCCCGGCCTCATTTGCCCGGCGCGCCAGTTCGCCGCCTGTAGTGAAGCAGATCGGTTTCGCACCTCTCGATACGGCCCTCGAGTAGCTCTCGAGGGTCTCCTCAGTATTGCCTGAGTAGCTCGACGTGATGACCAGCGTATCCGGACCTACATGCGCCGGCAGACAGTAGTCCCTGACCACCTGCATCGGCACTCGGAGTCTATCGTAGAGGTATCCCTGGCCAAACTCTCCTCCGATGGCCGAACCACCCATACCCAACACCACAACAGACGAGATCCCGCTGCCGCTTCGCGAGATGACGCAGTCCTCTCCGATTCCGGCAGCCTCCCGCAACTGGCTGGAAAAACCTGTGAGGTGATCGAGCATTCCCTCTGGATCACCAGCAGCAATCACTTCTGCATCGTTAAGCAAGCTCATGCAATCATCTCCGTTGCGCTTATCTCAGGGTAGCCCTTCTTGAATATCCGCTCAAGATGACGCCTCACCTCCGACCCGGTCGCCATATCGAGCGCTTTAGCGACCGTCTTCCTCGCAGACCGGTAGCTCGTGGAACGGATGATACTCTTCACCTCTGGGAGCATCAGAGGACTCGTCGACAATTCGTCAAACCCCATTCCGATAAGCAGCAGGACGGCAAGCGGGTCGCCGGCCATCTCCCCGCATATCCCCACCCAGATCTTCTGCTTCCTCGCTGCCCGGACGGCATCGCGAATCAATCTTAGCACCGCCGGATGGTACTGATCATAGAGGTATGCGACGCGATCGTTCCCACGATCCACTGCAAGCGTGTACTGAATCAGGTCGTTCGAACCAATGCTGAAGAAGTCCACCTCCTTCGCAAGCGACTCTGCCATAACGACTGCAGCCGGCGTCTCTATCATTATGCCGATATCGATCGGATCAGCAAACGCCTTGCCCTCAATGGTCAGTTGTTGACGCGCCGCCTCTAACACCTGCTTCGCATCCCTGACTTCGCTAAGAGATGACACCATTGGGAACATGATACGCGCCCTGCCGTGCGCGCTTGCGCGTAGAATGGCCTTGAGCTGCCGGATGAACAGATTCGGCTGCCCCAGAGAGTACCGAATACCCCTCCAACCAAGGTAAGGGTTCGCTTCACGCCGGTGCTCGCCTCCAGCACCGAACTTGTCCCCGCCTATGTCAAGCGTCCTGATGATGACCGACCCCGGAGCCATCGTTTCGACGACGCTCCGGTATGCCTCGTACTGCTCCTGCTCAGAGGGGATGTCATCTCTCGCGATAAACAGGTACTCCGTCCTGAAGAGTCCAATTCCCTCCGCTCCGTGCGCCTTGGCGGAATGAGCCTCCTCCGGAAGCTCGATATTCGCCCCCAGTTCGAATCTATGACCGTCTCGTGTCACTGCCGGGTAGTCCTTGACGAGCAGGAGCTGCCGCTCAAACTCTTCATACTCTCTCTGCCTGTCACGGTAGTACTCAAGCACAGCGTCGTCAAACTGGTGCACGAACACACCCATGATCCCGTCAACGATAACCATCTCTCCCTGGTCCACAACATCCGTCACCGAATGCGTTCCGACTACGGCAGGTATCTCAAGCGATCTGGCCATGATCGAGGCGTGCGACGTACGGCCACCTACCTCCGTAACGAAACCTTTCACACGTTCCCGCCGCATGGACGCCGTGACCGTGGCTGGGAGATCATGCGAAATCACGATAACCTCCTCATCCAAGTCTTCCAGAGAACCGTCCTCCCGCCCGAGCAGGTACATGAGAAGCCTACGCTCGATGTCTTTGATGTCATAGATGCGCTCACGAAGGTACTCGTCATCCGTGCGCCCCATAACCTTGATGACCTGCCCGATGGTCTCAGTCAGGGCAAGTGAGGCTCTGCAGCTGCTCTCGCGAATGCGCTTCTCGGTCCCGTCGAGGATCATGGAGTCATCGAGCATCATGAGATGTGCGTCGAAGATCCTGGCGTGGTTCTCACCCAGCTCATTCTCCAGCTTCCCGCGCAAGCGCAGAAGGAGCTCCCGAGTATCGGCCACAGCCGCCATGAAGCGCTCGACCTCACGCTCGACGTTCTCAGGAGAGATCGTCTCATGCGATGCGTGCGGTCGTTCGGTGTCCATGATGAAGGCCTTACCGATGACGATCCCAGGAGAAGCCGGGATGCCTTCGATGACCATTGCCCTGCCAATTTTCGATAGATCCAGCAGCAAATGCTACTCCTCGTCAGAGTCGGTCTCAAGAAAACCGGCCAAGGCCTCCATGGCTTCTTCCTCGTCCGGTCCCTCAACAGTGATGATGACGGCACTGCCGTGCTCGGCCGCGAGCATCATCACTCCCATGATGCTCTTCCCATCAACGGTCAGATCATCCTTACTCAGTTTCACGTCCGCCCTGAAATGACCGGCGAGCTTCACGAACTCAGCAGCAGGGCGGGCATGAAGACCAACGCGATTGGCTATCGTCACCGTTCTTTCGATCAATCTATCCCCCATTCCCATCCCTAACCACCAAAGCAAGCCACATGAGTCCCCCCACCAACCCAACTACGCTTGCCGAAAACCTCCATCGCACCGCAAGAGAGGCCACACTTAGAAGGAGCAGCGCTCCCACAAGTGGCCACACCTCTATGGCGCCTCCGCCAATCACGACCTGCGCCAGAATCATACCAGCGGCGAAAGCTGCAAGCCCCCGAGCAGTGGTCACTGCAGTTCTGAAACCCCTCCCGGTCACCTCCACCGCAGCAACGGGACCAAGTCTGTAACCAACCCAGATACCCCGAGCCCTCAGAAGGAGGTGCGGAACATTATACATGGCCAACTGAACGGCCGGAGCCAGCCAGATGCTCGAGCTTCTCCCATAGAGAACCGAAACGGCGATCAGAGCGGCGACCAGACCGGCGGCCGGGCGAATGGCCCCCCACATGAGTGAGTCCCCTGCCATACCAAGAGGACCCCCCATCGTCAATTTGACATCATCCGACTCGAGAATCCCGCGGCCTTCCACCTCTGCCCTCGCCACGGCGCCGATCACATACGACGCCATCGTGGGGTTCGTATTGAAGAAGCCGAGATGGCGCATCATGAACTTCTGCCTCTCAGGCTCCGAGAACAAACGCGCTACGGGCATCAGAGCAAAACAGAAACCCACGTTCTGCATGCCCCGCGGATTCCACACGGCTTGCAGAAAGAACGACCGCACGAACAGGGAAACACGAAGCACCAACCCTCCGCCCTTCGATCGTTTCACCGTTCCACTCTCTACTGTCTTGGTTTCCACACTCTACCTCACCGCGACCAAGAGAACACCGATCAGGAATCCTGCCCCAAGGAGAACACGTTCGAACCGTCCCCGAGCAACTCCGAGGATGGTTCCGGCCGCTATCGCCGCCGCCCAGAGCAGTGCTGGAAACTCGGCACCCGCGACTCCCCGCAAGATGCTTCCCAGAACCGGAACCGCGACAACTAGAACTGCGGCAGACAGAAATGCCACCGACATAAACCTGAAACCCACCGCTCGGAGAACGGCGCGACGCACGCCTGCAAGATCGCCTTTCTCGACTGACAATAGCGCTTCCTCAGCCAGGTAGACGTTGAGCCTCCGCAGCTTCACAGTCAACAGCCGTCCGAGCACCGCGACTCCAAGAGCTGTGAAGATGCCCAATGGGATAGCCCATTCCGCTGCGGTTCCCTGCGAGGTCAGAAGTCCGGCGAGCCCGACCCCCACTACCGATGCCGGCCCCGCATCGGGAAAGAGCGCACCCCCGACAGGTAGCGCCGCTACCCAGACAAGCTCCAGTGCAGTCCCGATCAGAAGTCCCAGCTCAGGATGCCCCAGCATCAGCCCTGCGCATGTCCCTGCCACTAGCGGCTGTGAGAACATCATCTGAAACGCAGCAGTCGTATCCAGCCCAACTGCACCGGCCAGAATCGACACGAGAGCAATGGCAAGCGGTTCTGTCAACGTCACCTCTTCTAGAGAGCCCCCGACTCGAGCGTCATCTCGAAGTCGGCCGTCTCACCTGGGGCCAGCGAGATTCTCCAGTGCGGCAGTATCGTGATACCTTGGTACACCCTCTCAAATCCGCTCTCAGACTGCGACGCAGTCTCGAGAGGATGGATCCAGACACCCGCTCCCGCTCCGAATTCCATACTGATGACTTCCTGTCGAATCCGGTCCCTGACAGCAAGATCCCGGCAAGACTCCAACTCGTGAGCGGAATCTGCGTGAATCATGTGGGCATCCTCGTAGACAAGCTCGGCGTAATCCGGATGCCCCGTTAATAGAGCAAGCGTCCATTCACTGGCGAATACTACATCGAGCATCCCCGCAGCCTTCAATGACCACGAGACGCGAAGCTTCCCGGCAATGTCAAGATCGATGGTCTTGGTCAGTTCAATCGGCGTCATCCCGCTTCCGTTCGGCACATCCGCACGCACATCCAGCCTGACTCCGGCGCCACTTTCGTAACGCATCAGTTCGAATCCGTAGCACTTACCCCCCAGCGGAACAAGATCGCTTCCGGCCGGATCTCGCATCTCGTTCAGGCCAACTCCAACCGGGAGGAGATGATCAATCGCACCGACCCTTGGATAGGTGTCGGGATGAATCAGCTCCGACAAACCCGCATCCTTCGCAACCATGGCATCATGGATGCTCACCGTCTCGCCATTGTTCTCCCCTGGTAAGGAGTTCTCCAACGCGTTGTGGTAGGCCTCTTCGTGTCGCGCCATGGTCGCCAGAGCGTTCCACTCTGCTCTTCTCAGATCGAGTTCGAACAGCATTCCGCCTCTCGACGGATGTACGTACGCATTGACCTTTTTCGATTCCAGCAGGACCTCGTGATTTCCATCGAGATCGTGATCGGTCACCTCCGCACTGACCACACGTCCGCTCTCTTGGCCCGCGTCCAGAAGATTCTCGGCTCTAATGAGATGCTGGTAGATGGCCGATCTCAGATGCGGAAGGTAGATCCCCCCGAAAACACCGTGCCAGTAGGCGCAGTTGCACTGGCCCTTCCACAATGCCTCCCTGGCCGCCGCGACTACGGCGTCGGCGCCCTGATCGGCGACCACCTGATCTCCTGCACGCGGCGTCCCATCGCCGACGGCACCCGAAACAGTATGCTCCACCTTGCTGCTTACGCGGTACATCTTCCGCACCATATGGTTTGCTTCATCGTACTTGGAGAGAAACCCCTTCCAGGTTCCGCCACTCAGGAACGTCCCCCAACGCTCTTCCCACCCCTCCTGTGTCAGCCTGTGGCGGAACGATTCGTACTCTCGCCGCGCCGCCGTCGGAAGCGCCCACTCCATCATCTCAGGATATGATGAGCTCGGAAGATACACCCGCCCCCGTGAAGGCACTGAGTCAACGAACTCGGCGAACGTAGAGGTATTCAACCAGTCCGAATTGTCGTCCAGGGCCTGGAGAAACCGGTCGAGCCAGCCATCTTCGTAGACGTGCTTGTGCGTTCCGGGCCAGACGCCGAACTTCTCACCGTCGTCGCCGAATACGGCCACGAGGTCGTCGCCTCGCTCGGCAATCGATCGCAAATGATCCAGCGTCTCCGAAGGCTCCGCGAACGGGATGAGGTATCTCAGGCGCTTGCTGATCGGAAACAGCTTGAGAGGAACGCCGTGGTCCTCCGTCATGAAGTGGCCTGTGAGATCGCTGTCCGGAACGCCTGCCAGTCGAAACTCATAGTCGTCGAGAGCAACGTATTCGACGCCACTCTCGGCGATCACTCTGGCGATCCCCGGCTCCCACACGCGCTCAGCAAGCCACATTCCTCGCGGCCGCACTCCAAAGCGGCGCTCGATGTAGTCAGTCGAGAGCTCAATCTGACCTTTGGCATCTCTCTCCGGGATGGCAGGGAGTATCGGCTCGTAGAAAGCGCCGGTCAGAATCTCGACCTGTCCTCTCGCCACCAACGCTCCGACTCTCTCAATGTAGTCGGGAGCATTCGCCTCGATCCATTCAAGAAGCGGCCCCGTCGTGTGAAGAACGAATTTGATTGCGGGGTGGTTCTCGATCCTCTGCAGGAAGGGTAGGTAGGAGGACTTGTAAGCGTGCTCGAAGACCCCGTCAAGATTGCCGACGGGTTGGTGGTCGTGGATGCAGAGAATAAGAGTGACGCGGCTCAAAGTCTGTGGTGCTCCCCTCCTAAGCGTCCCCAGCACGGAGTTCCAGCAGCTTAGGCACAAGATCTACAGGTTCGGACTGTGGAATGTCCCGTGCCTCCAATGCAACCCCTCGCTCAGAGATAGCAAGCAGATCCCTGATGTCTTCATCGTCCACATACACATACTCGAGCACCTCGCGTTTCCCCTCGGCGTAGTGCATCCCACCGATATTAATTCTCTCGGTGGATAATCCCCCTTGCAGAAGCAGAAGGAGATCAGCTGCACAATTCACAACTAGAATGGCATCTTCGTTCTTCCATCCGGCTGCCGCAAGGCGATCCAGGAACGACTCGATTCCGAGTACGTCGATTCGAGCTCCCATCGCGTCTGTGGTGGAATAGAGCTCTCGCTTCCATTCCGTCGACGCGACATCATCATTGACCAGAACTATCACGTCGGGATTCAACCAGGCCCCCCACGCCACACTCACCTGCCCGTGGATCAATCGATCGTCTATGCGAACCAGCAGAAAAGCCAAGCGGCCTCCTACAAGAGTCTCACCGAGTCCTTGCCTCGTTCCTGTACTAGAGACAGAAGCTCCTCGGGCGGGACGCGCTCACGTTTCACGAAAAACTCCAGAAGCATCATGAGATTCAGGCCCGTCAGCACTCTCATCCCTTCCGAATCCCCGATTATCTCCCGGCAGACGTGGTGACAACTGCCGCCTGGCATGTCTGTAAAGAGAACAACCGTGTGCGTTCCTGACAACTCGTCAATTGCTCCACGAACAGCCTTATCGAGTTCGGGAAGCCCCAATCCTACATTCGTCACCGCGCTCCACCCGGTCTGCGTTCCGAGAATCCCCTGCACTGCGCCCATCAGGCAATTACCGACTTCACCGTGTGCGACGATCACGCAACCAACTCCCTTGGCGGGGTTCGTCATTCCGTCTCGCTCCTGAGGATTCTCCGAGCTCTCACCTTCTGCGATGCCAAGTCCCTGAGCCGCTTGTCCAATTCTCTGGCTGGGTGGGTTCCATGCAGCTTCAGGAGTTGGTTCAGAGCAATAACCTCGGCAATCACAGTGATGTTCTTGCCCGGCACCAGCGGCAACGTTACTATGGGGATCTCGACTCCGAGGATCTCCGTCGTCTTCTCATCCAGACCCAGCCGTTCGTAGTCGTCAAGATCCGACCAATGCACCAGCTCTACCTCGACCTCAATCCGCTTCTGCTGGCGTATAGCGCGAATCCCAAACACCGCCTGAACGTCGATAATGCCGATACCCCGAATCTCCATGTTGTGACGGAGAAGATCGCTCCCCTCGCCTATCAGGACATCCTGAGGCGTACGCGTCACTGTCATGATGTCGTCCGCGACGAGCCTGTGACCATGCTCGACGAGATCGAGGCCGCACTCACTCTTGCCTATGCCGCTTGAGCCGGTGAAAAGCAATCCCATGCCGTAGACATCCACAAGCGTGCCGTGGACCGATGTCCGCGGAGACAGGGCTCTGTCGATCGCCGTGCCTACTTGCCGCACCACCTGGTTTGACCCAGCCTCTGTCGTCAGCACCGGGATACCGGCGCCGTTGCATAGGTCTATCAGCTCCACAGGGGGTTCACGCCCGTCCGTCACAACGACGCAGGGTACAGACGTCACGACGAGTCTCGAGAGCGCTCGCCTTCTTCCATCGGAGCCAAGTGTCCCCAGGAAGGCAAGCTCGGCCTCTCCAAGTATCTGGATTCGCTCGGCGACGAAGCCCTGCTCAAATCCGGCGAGGAACAATCCAGGCTTGGATAGCTCGCTTGTCACAATGATGCTGTCAACAGCATCTCCAGAAGTCGCAAGATCGAACGGCAGCTCGTCGGCGAGCTTGCGCAGGATTTCCCGAACCGTCAAACTGCTCATAAGGAACGCTCCGCCAGGTTGCTTCAAGGTGCTGCTGCATACCTCCGCTTCAGCATGTTCACATCGACTACGCGCTCGGTTCCACCAGCCCGTAGTCTCCATCGTCCCTGCGGTACATGACGTTGACCCTTTCAGTTTCCGTGTTCCAGAATACCAGGAATCTCGCCCCCAGCTCTTCCAGCTCGCGGAAGGCATCCTCAGGACTCATTCTTGTGCTCGCCAGTTCCTCTGGCAGTATGCCCACTTCCTCCGGAGGGATCCCACCGGCAATGGCGGCTACTTCAGCTGTGCTCTCCCTACCCCTGCGGCTTCGAATGCGTTCCTTGTGCCTACGCACTTGGCGTTCCACTTTGTCCACCGCTCTGTCGAACGCAGGTCTGAAATCATCGGCTGATTGCTCGCTCGAGATGACAATTCTCGATGCATGCACTGTAAGATCTACGATGTGCCGATGCCCCTCCTTCTCGAGGACCACGTGTGCTTCATCCACACGGTCGAAGTAGTGCGCCAAGTGTTCTACTTTCGATTCGATGTGATCTCGCAGGCCTTCATCGAGATCAAAGTGCCTCGCCGTAATTCTGATCTTCATCGCCCCTCCCTTCAACTCCAGGCAATCACGAGCACACATTCCCAACAAGCGCCTCCACAGCACGCTCCGCTTCGTAAGAACTCCTCACAAACGGACCCGCTGAAACCCAAGCGAATCCCATTCTGAGAGCTGTCTCTCTGATATCATCGAACTCCTCAGGCGGGATGAAGCGCTCAACCTTGAGATGACTGCGGGATGGTCTCAAATACTGTCCAACATAGGCGATGTCGGTCCCCACTCGCCGGAGATCCCTCAGAGCCGCGTCCACCTCAAGCCGCGTTTCGCCCAACCCCAGCATCAACGCAGATTTGATGAGGCCACCGTACCTTGCGTCAGCCGCGTGCTTGAGTACCTTCAACGACCTGTCCATATCGGCATCCGGCCGAACCGTGTCATACAAGCGCCGCACCGTCTCCACATTGTGCGAGAACACATCCGGCTCTGCTTCAAGGACGACGTCAACGAGTTCCAGCCGTCCTCCAAAATCCGGAGTCAGCACCTCAATACCAACCCCCGGAAGGTCGCGACGTATGGCCCGTATGATCTGGGCAAACTGCTCTACCCCCTGGCCAGGGAGATCGTCCCTCGTCACCGACGTGATGACAACATACTTGAGTCCAAGACGCTTCACAGCCTCCACAACTCTC
This sequence comes from Candidatus Eiseniibacteriota bacterium, assembly GCA_030600655.1. Lineage (GTDB taxonomy): Bacteria > Joyebacterota > Joyebacteria > Joyebacterales > Joyebacteraceae > Joyebacterum. The sequence goes on along the minus strand of JAUVLP010000038.1, from coordinate 460 downwards.
CCGGTCTCATCGGGGGATGGCGCCATCGGCTCTGCGTGCGAAACTGCGCAGAATCTGCAATCGCGCGTACACCGGTCTCCGAGAATCATGAAGGTCGCCGTGCCTCGGCTGAAACAATCAACCCTGTTGGGGCATCTCGCCTCATCACACACAGTGGTAAGCCCCAGTTCCGCGATCGTCTCCTTCACACGTCGCGTGCGAGCCGGGTCTGAGATTGGTTTGGTCAACCACGGCGGCAAGCGCAGATCCTTGTTCACTTCGATTCGATCCTCCCCAGGATGTCGCCCGCCGCTACCAGCTGGTCCTCTTCCACCAGTCTTTCCACGAGAGTGCCTGAACACGGTGCCTGAACCGTCAAGGCCGTCTTCTCCTCCTTCGCCTCAACTACCAGGAGTTCGTCCCCTTGATCAACCGTCGCTCCGAGATCGACCTTCCAGTAGAGAAGGACGAATCGCTCAAC
>JAUVLP010000126.1 GCA_030600655.1 Candidatus Eiseniibacteriota bacterium | reverse complement strand
GCCCCTGCCTAACTAGCGTATGCAGCCGACGAGCTTGGCTGTCACGCCGGCTGCATTCGCACCCGTCGCGCCAGCCTTAACGCTCGCGGCTGATACGCGGTCCGTTAGACTGCTAGCAAAAGCTGATTAGGGTCAAACTGCTAGTATCCGGGTAGAACCTGCGAGTGTTTGAACTGGCGAGCTCGGTGGAGCGATGTTACGAGGAGCTTCGGTCGGACAGTGCGGCAGTCGGGCGGGGCAGATCGGTTGCTCGTCGAGGTCAGGACGTTGTGTGGCAGCTTGGGCGAGGACGTCCGGAGTCGTAGAATCGGATGTTGGGTGGAGCTGAAAGCTCGCAGAGCCCTGTGGTATCGCTTCTGCAGCGCACATGCCCGCAGCCGCAGTCCGACCCGCAGTGGCTGAGTCATGAGGTAGATCCAGGTTGGATGAGCCAGTGGTTTCTGAAGCAGTCCGACGCAGTTTCAGCTGGCAGGGGAGGAAGTGCACGTTCATACGTTAGTACGCCAGCAGTCTAACTAGCGTATGAACCCGTCGAGCTTGGGTGTCACGGCGTCTGCAAGGGGGGTCGCCGCTTCGCGTCGACCAGCACACCCCGCGCCACCCTTGACGCTCGCGGGTTATACGCGGTCCGTTAGGCGGGCTCCGCGACGACGCCAGGAGCACTCCATGGGCAATCGAACGAGACGTGCGATCTCATGGGTACTGATTCTCGGATCCAGCGTCACGCTGGCGTGTGTCTCAAGGGAGCCCTCCATACCCTCAGACGCTTCGGCACCGCCAGTCGAAGTCGGCGCCCTGATTGACAAGGATGCAGCATTCGAGATTGCCCGGGAGTCTGGGATGAAGGATGGTGCCAAGGAGTGGTCGGCCAAGCTCGGGGACTACTCTGGGTACGGACTTGCTTGGTCCATCACCAATTGGCTGGTGGATGGAACGGGTGGTCCCTGCGGCACTCAGGTCTTCATCATTGACGCACGAAGTGGGGCTCTTCTGGACACCATGAGATCGCACTTCGAGTGGTTCATTGAGTGAACGAGGGTAGAGCGTCTGCGTTCACTCGAGTTCGCGGAGCCGCCTAACTAGCGTATGCACCCGACGAGCTTGGGTGTCACGGCGTCTGCAAGGGGGGCTGCCGCTTCGCGTCAGCAGCACACCCCGCGCCACCCTTAACGCTCGCGGGTTATACGCGGTCCGTTAGGTTGCCGGACTACGACGACACGATGAGAGGAAGTGCGACATGCCATCACTGAGATACCTGTTCGTTGTTCCCATCCTCGCTCTGATCAGCGTGAGTGCCTCAGCAGTCACGGTTCACGTTCCTGCAGACCAGGCCTCGATCCAGGCAGGCATCGAAGCCTCGTCGCCCGGCGACACTGTCCTCATCGCATGCGGCACATACTTCGAGTATGACATCGTAGTAGCTGCCGGGATCAGCCTCCTCGGTGGCGGAGCTGATGCAACTGGCGTCGTTATCGATGCCCAGCACCAAGGTCGAGTGATGTTCTGCGATGAGCTCGTGGCTGAGACGACGATCCGGAACCTTACTCTGACTGGGGGAGTGGCAGTTGGATCGGAGAGCGCGGGCTGGGGCGGAGGGCTATTCTGCACAGCGTCCAACCTCATCGTCAGCGATCTCGTTCTCGTAGGCAATCAGGCGATCACAGGAGGGGGGATGTGGATCGCCAACTGCCATCCACCTGTAGACAACGTCGAGTTCATCTCAAACGTCGCGAACTACGGCGGGGGGCTTCGTGTCTCTGGTTATGGCTCCGTTCCTGTTCTATCGCACTGCCTCTTCCGAGACAACATCGCGACGGTCAGCGGGGGAGGCATGTACACCAGCTCTTCGACTCCTCAGATCATCAGTTCCACATTCTGCGGCAACTCCGCGTGGTCCGGTGGCTCCGCCATCCACTCGTGCAACCGGGAAACCACGATTGAGAACAGCGTGCTTGCGTTCGGGGCAGGTGAGAGCGCGGTGGTTTGTGACATCGGTGGAAGCGCGACCCTCACATGCTGCAACGTCTTCGGGAATGGAGCTGACTGGGACGGCTGTATCGCCGGGCAGCATGGTGTCTCAGGCAACATCTCCCAGGACCCGATGTTCTGTGATCTTGCGAACGGCGACCTCACGATTGACGAGGGATCTCCCTGCGCGCCCGAGAACAACGAGTGCGCGGAGTTCATTGGTGCCCTCGGCATTGGATGCCATGAGACTCCGGTCCACGCAGTGAGCTGGGGGACTATCAAGAGCTTGTATCGGTAGAGGCCGGCTTTGCGCCGACGGCCCGGGGCCGGCAACCTAACTAGCGTATGCACCTGACGAGCTTGGCTGTCACGCCGACTGCACCGCGGGCTGACGCCCGCGACGCACCCGCCGCGCCAGCCTTCACGCTCGCAGGTGATACGCGGTCCGTTAGCCGACACTGCAGTCCGAGGGGCGTTTAGGTCCCCCGACGTACGGGCAAGGGTGATCTGGGGCAGGTGCCACGTCATGCGAGCCCGCCGTCGCGGGGGTGCCTAGGCAGCGCCCCATCCTCCATCGCCTTGAGAACGCGATTAGGCGCCACGGTGATGCAAGTTGTGCCATGATGAACGGAGGGTAATTTGATGTACAGCCATCGCCGATTCACCATCCTGCTAGCACAGGTCGTTCTCGGCGCGATGCTCGCGGTGGGATGCACGTCGAGTCCGTCGTCTCCCGAATCCGACGAACCTGATCCCCCAGAGTACGGGACCCTCAAAGGTACCCTGCGCGTCCGAGGCGCTATTCGGGATGAGACCTTCATCCTCTCTGCAGGGGTCGGCTACTTCCCTGTTACCTACATATCCTGGCACGACATGACCTGGATCGGCACCTATCCTGGTGAGCAATACTGGTCACGCAACTTCACGATCAACAATATCTCCCCCGGCATCGTCGTCCTGAGAATATCGCTCTGGTCCGATCCTAACAACCCACTCGCGGAGATAGACACAATTGGGGATTCGCCCATAGTCATTACGGCGGGGCAAACGACCCAGATAGGCACAGTCGAAGTGGTGATGCCGTGAGAGCTCAGACGCCTCGAGTACACAGCCCGGCAAGGTCTTCGCGAGGCCGTATCTAGAAGTATGAGCTGTCGCAAGTCTCTATCACATGCCGATGCAGTGTCGGCTAACTAGCGTATGCAGCCGACGAGCTTGGCTGTCACGCCGACTGCACGGGCGCTTACGCGCCCGACGCACCCGCCGCGCCATCCTTGACGCTCGCGGCTGATACGCGGTCCGTTAGGCTTCACTCGCCGAGGCGGCCCACAGCTCGACGCAGAGAGCACACCGGAGTAGGTCTCAGGACATCGGGAGGGATTATGGCATCGAATGGGATGGCGCGCTCGCTGCTCATGGCGTGTGTTGTAACCTGTGGAATGGTCCTGATTGCTGGCATCGTATACGCTGATCCGGCTTGCTGGTCAACCGAAGAGGGCGGTAACGGGCACTATTATGAAGCGATCGCCACGCCCTCGGGCTGCGACTGGGAGCAAGCTCTCGACGGTGCTGCCAGTAGAACATGGCACGGTCAGCAGGGGTATCTTGCGACAATCACATCGGCCGAAGAGAACTTCTGGATCTGGCAGACGTTTGGGCCACTCAACGAGTACCGCTTGGGCGGCTATCAACTCCCGGGTAGTAACGAACCAGCGGAGGGTTGGACTTGGCTGACGGGTGAGCCGTGGGACTACGAGAACTGGCTCCCGCCGAATCCGGACGACGGAGGGAACTTCGGCAATGAGTGTACGCTGGGCTTTCACAATGTCACCACCGATGGGCAGTGGAATGATAGAGCCACCGTTTGTCTTTGTCATGGATACGTAGTCGAGTTTGAGCAAGGGGCGGTAGCAGCCGACCCAGCAACGTGGACATCGATCAAGGCTCTGTTTGAGAACTGCGAGTGAAGCCTAACTAGCGTATGCACCCGTCGAGCTTGGGTGTCACGGCGTCTGCAAGGGGGGCTTCCGCTTCGCGTCAGCCAGCACACCCCGCGCCACCCTTGACGCTCGCGGCTGATACGCGGTCCGTTAGGCGGCAGAACGCCGCAACACTGGAACGGAGTAGAGCCATGAGACGGAAGCTACTGCTTGGCAGCGTGTTCGCCCTTCTCGCAATCGCATCGGCGGTCGCCCGAGCAGACCCGGTCGAGTGGGAGGCGAATGGTCACTTCTACGAGGTCGTGTCACAGGAGGTCCAGTGGGCGGTCGCTCGAACCACGGCCGCGTCCATGGCTTGGCAGGGGCATCCCGGGCGGCTGGCCTCTGTTACCTCGGCGGAGGAACAGGCATTTCTCGAGTCAGCGTTCGGTAGCCTTCTGAACATGGCCTTTCTTGGCGGCTATCAGACGCCGGGAGACCGGCCTCCCGCTGAGGCATGGCACTGGCTTTCTGGAGAGCCGTGGGACTACACACACTGGGCGTCCGGGGAGCCGAACGACTTCGGGGGAGATGAGATCAAGATCGAGATCCAGCAGATCGGCTCGACGTTCATGTGGAATGACTGGGGCTTGAATGACGGTACTCGCCCCCGTTTCGTGGTCGAGTATGAGCCCGTGCCCTCACCTCTGTTGGCGGGACCCGTGGTGAACCCCGACAACGGGAGCACATACTACCTCACAGCGGAGATGCCTTGGCAGGATGCTCAGGAGCTGGCCTTGTCGCTGGACGGCAACCTAGCGACCATCAACGATGCGGCCGAACAGAACTGGGTGTTCACGACCTTCGGAGGCTTCGGTGGACGCTATCGCAGTCTGTGGATCGGTCTGAATGACGAACTCGTCGAAGGGGAGTTCGTCTGGGCTAGTGGAGAACCAGTCACGTACCTGAACTGGCTTTGGGACATCATCCCTGGAGACGGCTACGGTGGCGAGGACTACGTTCACATGATTCGGACCACCGAGGATGTGCTCGGGGTCGAGGGTGAGTGGAACAACATCTCGAGTCCGACGACTCCGTACTGCAACTTCGACCCCTTCCACGGAGTCGTCGAGGTGCCGGCAGAAGTGGTTCCGGTAGAGGTCAGTACCTGGGGCCGGATCAAGGCGAGCTTCTACAGTGGC
>JAUVLP010000039.1 GCA_030600655.1 Candidatus Eiseniibacteriota bacterium | reverse complement strand
CCCGACTCCAGGAGCTGCTGCGCACTCTCCTTCATATTATCCGTGTGCGGACCAAACAGAACCGGCACATGCTGTGCTGCAGGCTCCAGAGGATTGTGACCTCCGTAGTTTTCCAGACTCCCTCCCACGAATGCGATGTCGCCAATGGCGTACAGATGCGCGAGTTCGCCAGTTGTGTCTAGGAGTACGACCGTCCGCTCGCCCGATCTGTTCAGGACCCCCGAATCTGTGCGGCGAATCGTGGTGATGCCGGCCTCGGCCAGCTTCTTCTCGAAGGCCGCTATTCGTGCAAGGTGCCGCGGCGCCACAACTGCGCGCGCACCGGGGATCTCGCGAAAGAGCTCGCCCAGGACGCCCACAATGCCACTCTCCTCCTTCGAGCGGATGCTTCCGAACACAACGACTCTGTCATCCTGTTCCATCCCCAATGATACGCGCATATCCAGTCGATCATCGCCAGAGAGAGACCGCACCGGCGTGTCGAACTTGAGGTTACCCACAACGTGCACCTGGTCCCGAAGCACGCCAAGACAGAGGAATCGATCGCGATCCACTTGTGTCTGGACCGCGGCAAGAGCCAGGGTTCTGCCCACCCCCTTGAGCGGCGACAGGAGTCCCGCGGATCTGCCGACAGTGCGCTCTGAGAGACGACCGTTCACGACGGCCACAGGCAGTCCGGCACGGTCGGCAAGAGCCAGAAGATTCGGCCACAGCTCCGTCTCCGCAAGAATGAGCACACGCGGTCGCATCCTCGATAGCGTCTGAGACACGGCGGCCGGGAAATCAAGAGGTGCAAACGACACGCGGCAGACATCCCCCAAGAGCGATCGAGCAACCTCGACACCTGTTCGGGTGACGACTGTTACGATGATGCGCTCGCCTCCATCTAAAAGGGTACGCAGGAGCGGGAGAACAGCCATGATCTCCCCCACCGACGCCACGTGAAACCAGAGTTGTCCCGGGGCAACCTCCGGAGTCCTCCCCAGTCGTTCTCGCCACTCCTCTCGCCCTCTCGATCGGGCGAAAAGAGACCACGGCATGGCGATCCACCACAGGAGAATCGTAAGACCTCTGTAGATTCTGTATCCGGGACTGCGCCAGAACTCTCCGTGCCGCATTTCCGTTTGCCGCCTTCCATCCTCAACACCGGTCACTACCGACCCCTTGCCCAGAGAACATCAGCGCCCCGCGCCGGAGTCGCCCGCAACGTTCAACATTGTCTCAGCCGACTCCATGAGTCTGTCCAGTTCCGAACTCAGCCGGGCGGCCGCCACTTCCAGATCAGCGCTTCCTGCACCAGGATCCGCCGGCTCGAACGGCTCTCCATGCACGACGACGACCCGCGCGAATGGCAGCGGGATCAGAAACCCGTCCCAGCTCGACAGCCTGCGGTACCTGTTCGCTGCTACGGCCAAAGGGATGATCACCGCTCCCGATTTGGCAGCCATATACAGGATCCCGGACTGTGCCTGCCGCGCCGGGCCACGAGGTCCGTCCGGCGTAATCGCAAGATCACATCCACTCCGCGCCCGCGCGATCATCTTCAGAAGCCCCCTAGCTGAACCCCGGCTCGTTGACCCTCGCTCAACGCCGTATCCGAGGCCCGTCAGCAGCCTGGCAGTTATCTCGCCATCGCGATGCCACGATGTGAGCACGAATACGCCTCTTCCGCGATAGACGTACCCGAGAGGCAGAATGCAGGCATGCCAGAATCCATACACGGCTGCCCGGCCCCCCGCGTGAACTCGTTCAACAGCTTCGTAATTCACGACGCGCATTCGCCACGTTGTCCCGAGTATTCTGACCACAGCGGGACCTACGAGCCTCACGATCCTCATCAGAAACAGATCGCCCCGCGATAACCCCACCCGGGCAGATCCTGTTCCTTCTTTCCCCCGCGCCGTCATACTCCCTCCATCATGGCCAGAATGCTGAGCGCAACCCTTTCACCGGCGCCTGGATCCCCCAGCAACTCCCGGACCTCGAGGAGGCGGCGCGATGTATCTGCATACAGTCTCTGATCTTTCAGGTAGGCCGAAACTCCTGCAGCCAGCCGCCCCGGTGTCAGGTCCCCCTGCACCAGCTCCGGAACGACTCTCTCTCCAGCAACGACATTCACCAGTCCTATGTACGGGATCTTGACAAGCAGACGGCCGGCGGCATACGAGAGCGGTGACATCCGATAGACAATCACCATCGGCGTGCCGAAACAGGCCGACTCCAGCGTGGCCGTTCCGGAAGAGACGACCAGAACGGTCGCATCGGCCATGAGGTCGTGAGCGCTTCCGGGAGCCAGTACTTCCACACCGGGCAACGCCCACAATCCCCCTGTACCGAAGTCCTCCGGCGTCATTCCCTCGGCGACGGCGAGCTTGAAATCGATCTCACCGAATTCGTGTTTGAGGATCTGGACGGCCCCGAGCATCGGTGGGAGGTGCCTGGCCATCTCCTCACGCCTGCTGCCGGGAAGAAGACCAATCACGGGACGTGTCGGGATGACGGTCTTGGGCACCCGTGAAGCTGCCACCTCCGGTTCATCCATGAGCGGATGACCAACGAAATCAACATCGACGCCCCTGGCTGCGTAGAATTCCTTTTCAAAAGGCAAGATAACCGCAATCGCATCAGTGCGCTCAGATATCTTCCTGACACGTCTCTCGCCCCACGCCCAGACCTGAGGACTTATGTAGTAGAAGACCTTCACCCCTGCCGCTTTGAGCTTACGGGCGAGGACGAGATTGAAACCGGGATAGTCAACGAGGACGGCAAGCCGCGTCTGCTTTCGCGAGACCGCATCAAGGAGTCCGCTCATAGCGTGCTTGAGCTTCGGGATGTGCCGGATGACCTCAACGAGACCTACAACAGCGAAGTCGTTCGAATGGTAGTTGAGCTCCATGCCGGCAGCTCGCATTCGGTCTCCGCCGACGCCGAAGATGTGGACATCGGGAGCGAGTTTCTTGAGGGAGGCCACAATCTTGGAGGCGTGAAGATCTCCGGAGGCCTCACCGGCAACAATGAGAAGCGATCGACTCCGATGACTCATCGCTGTCCTCCGAAGACGCCGCCGGGTTTGTGGACCACACGTGAATACAACGGATAGCAGAAACGTAGGATCGTGCGCGTTGGAGGTCTAGCCGATCTGCCTCAGGATCTCCGTTGCAACTTCGAGCGCCTTGAGACCGTCCCTGCCACTGACAGCCGGGCTCTCCCCTCTGGACACGGATCGCAGGAACGAAGCCAGCTCCATCTCAAGCGCATCGGCGCCATCCATCGCAGGAGCTGTAAAATCGACAACGTCGTCGAGGCCCCCTTCAATCTTGCCCGTGGCAATCTCGAGCAGCCTCTCGGGAGAGACCTTCTTCTTCCTGAAGATCTCCGCCTTCGGCGCCATACAATCGATCGAGATATACGCATCGGGCTGAAAGAATCGAATCTTGCGAATTCTCTCCCTCGAGACACGGCTGGCCGTCAGATTCGCTACGCACCCGCCCGCAAAAGTCAGCCTGGCGTTGGCGATATCCACGTTCGGTGAGAGAACGGGAACACCGACGGCATCAATCCTCTCAAGCGGAGAATCAACCGCCGCGAGTATGAGATCAATATCGTGGATCATGAGATCCAAGACTACCGGCACATCCGTCCCCCTGGGCGCGAAAACGCCAAGTCTGTGCGCCTCGACGAACATGGGACTGTCTATCTCACTAAGCGCGGCACGAACCGCCTGGTTGAAACGCTCGATATGACCGATCTGAAGCCTTAGATCCCTCTCCTCAGCTGCGGCGACAAGTTCCTCCGCCTCAGACACAGTCGCGGCGATCGGCTTCTCTATGAGAGTGTGGACACCGCTCTTGAGGCACTGCATTCCGATCCGGTGGTGAGCCATAGTCGGCACAGCGATGCTGACGGCCTCCACGCTATTCAGAAGTTCACTCATCGAGTCAAACGGACGCGTAGAGAATTCATCCGCTATGACACCAGAGCGATCCCCGTTGTCATCGTATACACCGACGAGCTCGCAGGAAGAGAGCTCGGAGTATACACGCGTGTGGAATCTCCCGAGATGACCGACACCGATGACGCCGACTCTGAGCATCACACCCCCCTGTTCCCATCGAAAGATCTGCTATATCCAGAGAACGCAGGTCTCCCCACGCACTCGCTGACTGCCTCGTGGGAGGCTATTTCAGAATGCCTCGGGACGAGGACTCTATGAACGTGACGAGGGTCTCCACCTCATCGCACACCTTCATCTCGACCCGTATCCTGGACAGAGCCTGTGTGGTGTTCAGATCCGACAGGTAGAGAAGCCTGTAGCACTGCCTCAACCGGCTCAGGGTCTCCTCGGAGAAACCGTGACGCTGAAGTCCGACGGTATTGACTTCGATCGGTCTGGTAGGAATGCCCGCCACCTTGAAATACGGAGGGATGTCCTTTGAGATGCGCGACGCCCCACCCACGAAACTGTATTTGCCTATCCGCACGAACTGATGCACCGGCGTCACTCCTCCGATGATCGCACATTCTCCGACCTCGACGTGGCCCGCAAGATTCACCGCATTCACTATCACCACATTGTCCCCTATGATGCAGTTGTGCGCGATGTGGACATAGGCCATGATCAGAACATCATCACCTATGATGGTCGTTTCACCCGCCCCCGCAGCACGGTTGACGGTAGCAAACTCCCGGATCGTCGTCCTGTCTCCGATCGTCAGGAGTGATCGCTCACCATTGTACTTGAGGTCCTGGGGATCACTGCCGACGACAGCACCGTGTGCTATGAAGCAGTCCTTCCCGATCGTGGTGTCCTTCTCAACAAAAGCTGCCGGTCCGATCTTGGTTCCGTCTCCGATGGTTACACCGGGGCCTATGACGGCAAACGGCCCAATAACGACTCCGTCTCCCAAGCACACCTTTTCATCGATCACTGCTCTCACGTCTATATGGCTCATCGGCATCTCCGTCACCGTTCGACAAGTTGCGACCAGAACACACCGTCCGCGACAAGCTCCCCGTCGACGTAGGCCCTCCCCTGCATTTTGCAGATTCCTCTGCGCAATCGCAGGAGCTCCACCTCGAATCGCACGGTATCACCAGGCAGAACCGGCCGTCTGAAACGCGCATCTTCAATGCCCGTGAAGTAGGCCAGCGTCTTCTCCCTCTCATGGTCCTTGATCCTTGAGAGAAGCAGGAAACCCCCAACCTGTGCCATGGCTTCCAGCAAGACCACCGCGGGGACTATCGGGTAGTCAGGAAAGTGACCTGTGAAGAACCACTCGTTCATCGAGAAATTCTTCAGACCAACGACCCTCCTCTCACCCATCTCCAGGATCCTGTCGACGAAGAGGAACGGAAAGCGGTGAGGAAGCACTTTCTCTATGTCGCCTATGTCCCAGCTGCTCGTCTCCTGGTATCGAATTTTACCGGCCGGGATCGCTTCCTCGATGGCTCGCACAAACTTCACGTTGGAAGCGTGCCCTGATTTCGAGGAATAGACATGCCCTCTGATCGGCATCCCTAGAAGTGCCAGATCACCCATCAGATCGAGGATCTTGTGACGCACGAATTCGTCAGGAAAACGGAGATCGCCTTTGTTGACGATTCCATCGTCACCCACAACTATGGAGTTCTCCAGACTGCCGCCCTTGATAAGACCCTGCTTCTTGAGACCATCGATGTCCCGCTTGAGAGCATACGTTCGTGCCGGTGCGATTTCCTTCCTGAATGTCTCTTCGTTGATTTCAAAGCTCGCGTATTGCGTTCCAATCGTTGGATTGTCGTAGTCGATTGTGAAACTGATCTTGAAACCATCGTACGGCGCTACTGTGAGGTAGGCATCTCCGTCGGAAACCGTCACAGGCTCGAGAATCTCAAGGTGCTGCAGCGCCACCTCCTGCTCGACAATGCCGGCCTCCGTGAGAATTCTGACGATGGGCTCACAGCTTCCGTCTGTCGGTTCGGCCGGCTCGTCACGATCAATCTCTACGATCACATTGTCCAGACCGAGACCCGTGAGAGCTGCCAGAACATGCTCCACTGTCATGATGTTGACGCCGTTCGAGGAAAGCAGCGTTCGCCTGGTGGCGTCATCAGACGTTACGGCGTGACGAATGAGCGCCTCCAGCGAAGGAGAGCCTGGCAGGTCCACCCTCACAAAAACGATCCCGCTATTCGGAGGCGCCGGCTTGAATGTGACCTTTGTTTCCTGCCCGGAGTGAATGCCGATCCCTGTGTAGGAACACTCGCCCCCAAGAGTCCGCTGTCGACTTCGCGCCATCAATCCTCCCTGTCCGGCTTTTCGAGTTGCTTCTCCATGGCTCTGACCCGCGCAAACAGAGACGGGAGATTCGTCAAACAGGCGCTGATCCGTTTAGCAGCAGAGTGCTTTCTGGCCGGATACCCCGACACGCGGGCGCCCGCCGGCACAGAGCTCATCACACCCGCCTGGGCTGCGACTACCGCGCCGTTTCCGATCTCTATGTGACCAGCGATCCCCGACTGTCCGGCCAGCACAACGCCCTTACCCAGGCGTGTGCTACCAGATATCCCGGTCTGTGCCACGATCATCGAACCCTCGCCGATGGTCACATTGTGCGCCACCTGAACGAGGTTGTCGATCTTGGTGCCGCGGCGGATCGTCGTGGCGCCGATGGTCGCGCGATCGATGGCCACGTTGGCCCCTATCTCGACGTCGTCCTCGACAACGACAATACCAATCTGCGGAATCTTCAGATTGACGTCTGCGTCTCGCGCAAAGCCGAACCCGTCACTGCCTATGACAGAGCCGGAGTGAATGATTACCCTGTCACCAATGCGGACGCGCTCGCGGACCGTTGCGTTTGCATGAATGATCGTGCCGCTGCCCACTACAGCATCAGGCCCAATGTAAGCTCCAGAGTTTATCACGGCCCCATTTCCGATGCGAGCGCCACCCATAATGACCGCGCACGGACCCACGGCAACATCTTTGCCAAGCACTGCTGTCTCGGCTACGAAGGCCGCGGGGTGAATGCCTGGGGACAGTGATGTACTGTGATCCTGGAAGAGTTCAATAACCTTCGCAAACGTCGCGTACGCATTCGCGGCAAGCAGAACGGTCCTCCCGGCGATCGCCGGTGATCCCTCATAATCCCGCGGAACGATTATGGCCGTCGCTCCCGTGGTCGCGAGGTAACGCTCGTATTTCCGGTTGGAAAGAAAGGTGATATGCCCGGGCTCTGCCTCATCGATTGGAGCTACTCCGCTGACCACGGCTGACACATCACCATCTGCTTCAACTCCCACGAGTGCGGCGATCTCGGATACGGTTATCTCCATTACAGAACTCCAAAGGCTCAACAGAACTCGATACAGCAATGACTGCAACTTGTGCCGCGTCGTACCGCGCTACTCAGTACCTCCACCTTCATTGAGTGTGTCCATCACCTGCTGTGTGAGATCTGTTCCGGGGGCAGCGTAGACGATGCTCCCCATCGAAGCGTCGAAAATCATATCGTACTCGCCTTCCGACCCTATCTCCTGAATGATCGCGTTGATTCTCTCAATGACAGGCTGCCACAGCTCCGCCTCACGCCTGGCGGCCAGACCGCTCATTCCCCAGACATCGTTGAGGAACGACTCGTATACCAGCTGCTGTTCCTGAATTGCCTGCTGCTTCTCCACCAAGGCCTCGTTGGACAGCATGAGCTGCTGGTTCTCAAGTTCCGTCATGAGCCCGCGGATTCCCGATTCCATCTCGCGCGCTTCAGCTTTCCAATCGTTGACACTTGCCTGCAGCTGATTGTCGATATCCCTCGCCCCGTCGTACTCGATGCGAATGCGCTCCGAATGAACGTAGGCCAAGTCCCCTGCCACGGAGACCAAAGGAAGGGCGCCCAGCATGGTCAACGCTGCAAACATGATCGCTATCTGCCGTTTCACTCGAACCTCCTGCGTTGTCCTAGCATGATGTCACCTGCGCGGTGAGTCGCTAGAAATCCATCCCGAATCGGTAGTGAATCTCCCACTCCCTACCGAGCTCTTCATCAAATCCGTATCCCACGTCTATACCCATATTGCCGAAAACCGGTACTTCAACGCGGACTCCAACACCCGCCCCCAAATAGAGCACCGACGGGTGCGTATCTTCCACGCTCTCCCACGTGTTGCCGGCATCTACGAAGCCGAGCACATAGATCGGGATCGAGTTCCCGCCTTCGATGATCGGGTACTTGAGCTCGACCGAACCGACGAGCATCGTGCGACCGCCGTAGAGCTCACGACCGACCGGAAGAATAGACTTGTCCTCGTAGCCACGAACTCCGTACAAGCCGACCCCACCCATCTTGAATCTCGTGTCGTTCGGCACCGTGCTCGGGTCACCGTAGCCGGTAACCAGGCCGGCACGGCTGCGCAACATCAGCGTTGTATTCCAGAAGGTCGGCACGTACTTCCTCACCTCAAGAACGTGCCGCTGATACTCAACATCACCACCGAATACCCCGCCGACAAGGTCGGCCGTGAACCGGCTGTAGCTACCCTGGCGAGGATGGAAACGCCGGTCCGTGGTACGCCGGGACAGCGTCGTTGTGAGTCCGCTTCTCCACTCCCATCCGTCGTCGAACTTCACAAACTCCTCAGTATCGTAGTGATCGGGGTCATCCGTCGGGTTTCCCTCGTCATCCACATATATGGGTATGCTCAGTTCGCCGTATTCGCGAAGCTTCACCTGCTCTAGAGTATACTTAGTATAGAGCATTGTGTTGCGCGACCCCATGAACGGCCACCCGACGCGGACGTCGCCTCCCCGTCTTTCTCTCTCCACAACATAGCGGCGGGACTCATTCGAGTCTTCGAGTTCCCATATCTCGCCCTGTGCATCCGAGTCACTGAAGGCACTCTTGTAGAAATCATCGTCCAGAAGCCCATACGTGTGCTTATCACTGGTATCGTAGACATCAAAACCAACAGACAGGTTTCTGTCCATGAACCACGGCTCTGTGAAACCGAGCACGACTTCCGTGTTCTTCGCACCGAACTCCCACTTGAGGTCGAGATGCTTCCCACTACCGAACAGATTCCCCTCCGAAAGCTCAAGGAAACCTACAATGCCTTTCTCGCTTGTGTGGGAGACTCCGACTCCGGCTCGACCAGTCTGGCGTTCCTTGACCCTGAATACGAGATCTATATCCTGCGGATTGGCACTGTCAGTAAACTCCACTTCCGGACCGTAGAAGAACCCGAGATTGGCTACTTTGTGCTGGCTCGCAATCACCTCCGACCTTCGATACAGGTCTCCAGGTTTGATCGTGAGCTGGCGCCTTATCACCTTCTCACTCGTCCGGGTGTTCCCCGCAATGTCAATGCGACCGACGCGCGCCGGATCATCCTCATCCACGTGGAACAGAAGTCTCAGGCGACTCCCCGACTCGATATCCTCCTGTCGATATATCCTCGCATGAACGTATCCGCGCTCTCCGTACCATGAGTGGGCATCCTGGATGATCTTCTCCGCGTCCGCGGGGGAGTAGATGTCCCCAGCGCAGATGCTCGTCAGATCGTAGAGCGCATCCTCGGCGAAACCGGACGCACCCACCCACTCGACGTCGGAGACCGTGTACAGGTCACCCTCGTCAATCAGAATAGTAATGATGGCCCTTGTCTCGTCCTTCTCGTAGGCCGTCTCGTAACCCGTGACCTTGGCATCTATGTATCCCTCGGCCCGGTAACGGTCCTCGATTCTGAATAGATCGTCCTCCAACACAGCCTTGTCAAGAAAGGCATCCGTCCGCCACCACCGATCTTCCTTCGTCTCCATGACGTCTTTGAGCTTGCTGTCCTGGATGGATCCGCCGCGGAACTCAATCCTCTTCATCACGACCCTCGTCCCCTCATCGATGCGGACTATCACCCGCACGTTGTTCCCGGAAAGATCCTCAACGGAAACATCAATCGATGCTCCCAAGTACCCTTTGCTCTCGTACAAATTGAGAACCGCGGTCCTGGAATCCTCCAGCCTGCTCGAGTCGAACGCCCCACCCTGTTCCACTCTGAGCACCGACTCAATATCGGCGCTGTCGACACCATCATTGCCGGTGATATCAAGAGACGAGATTCTCGGACGTTCCTGAACTTCAACTACGAAGCGGAGCATCCCCTCTCCAGCTTCCTCTGCGTACACTTGGACATCTGCAAAACTACCCGTTTCATACAGTCGCCGAATACCCTCGCGCACCCCCTCGGTGGTAAATTCATCGTTGATCACCATCCCGAAGAGCAGCAGGATTCTGTCGCGACTGGTGTGCTCGTTTCCCTCCACAACGATCTCATTCACGACCTGCGCAGATACAGGTGCTGCACCCAAGCAAGTAATCAGCACAACGCAACAACACAATGACGCAATGATCCATCGAAGCATGAGCGTACCTCCAATAGGGTATACCGATGGCGGATGCTAGCACATGGTGGAGGGACTGTAAACGAAAACCCGAGGGGCTGAAACCTGCAGCCTGCGAACCAGTTACAGTGCATCCGACGGACCCGGTATCGGATCGCAGAACGGCGCCTGAGTTGGCTCGGAGCATTGATTTCAAGGACTAGAACTCGAACCGGTTCTCAATGGAGACTCGCCTGTCCCACCCACTGAGCGAAGGGTCAACAACCGCACTCAGAGAGAGAGACGTATTGCGGGACACCTCATATTCAATCCCAAACTCGTGCTGCACCCCGAGTCGGCGCTCGCTGACGCCGGCATCGTAGCTCTTCGCCTCGCCGGTGTAGGAGACAAGCCAGCCATGACGCACGTACTTGCCCAATGTCAGCCGGGAATCGGAGAGGAACGGTTGGTAGTGTCCGGCGTCCTCCTGAGCGCGCCACTGGTCAAGCTGAGCCAGAAAGTACTCGACGAAATCTACGTCTATCCGGACAAGATCGAGGTGAAGTGCACGTTTGATACTCCCTTCAACAGGCGCGACGAGCGGTCGCAAAACCATCCCGCCTACCTGTGTGGCCACAACACCCAGCGCTCTCCTCCGTTCAAGCGCCTGCCCCTCCTCACCCTCCAGCGTCTCGTACGCACCTCCGTAAGTCAATCTGGCAAGAACGTCCTCCTGTGTGATATCGTCCGGATCATTCGAAGCAAGCCTGATTGAACTCTCATCGAGAACCGTTCCTGTGGACGCAAAGAACGCACCTGCGAGCTCGCCGGCTTCAACAATCAGCGTTATCTCTGTGCCGTCCGTCACGTGCGTCGTCGCTTCGATGCGGAAGCGCGGCGGCTCACAGAACGCGGGGAAATCTATGAATGCGTTTCTCACTTTGAAATCCGCGTGGAGGTACTTCACCGTGCCTCGGGACGCCGATGGCCGTCCGGACACGCACATCGTGTTATCCTCCGGGACACCCTTGAAATCGAGTGCCGTGCCCCTGTCCAGCTTCAGCGATGCATTGGTCCTGCGATACCAGAGATTCCTTCCCGTAATTACCCTCAGATCCCACCTGGCTCGCGAGAGAAAAGCCCCCGCTCCCCTGGAACCTTTATCAAGGAACGGGTAGGTGAACGACATGTCCGAGAAGGTCAGTTCTCCCCAGATGAGAGGATGCTCTGAAGGACCTGCGATCAGAAATGCCGCCGCGCCTTCCCGTCCCTTCGCCGCGACCTTCCCCACTGTGCCTGATTCCATGAGTCCGGAAATCGACACTTCCACGCCGGACGCGTCGGTTGTCACAGCGAGCACACCCAGATCAACGCCGGCTATCACAAGCCGTGGCAGCATCCGACCATCCACGGCACAGTCCCTGCAGCTCTCCAGCCTCAGGTGGCGCCCCCCTGAAAGCGCTTCCACTACCCCAGAACGCAGTTTGCCGTCAGTCACGCTGATCCGGACGTGCATATCACGAAGTTCCCTGAAGATATCGGTCATCCTGGCCGATGATGCCGTTGCATCAAGTTCCGCTCTCGCCACCGTGAATCCACCGCGGTTCCCCACAAGATGAAGCGTCATCCTTCCCGACCCGTCCGATATGTCGGCAAGCGACCAGAGCTCTCCGAGAAAAGCCAGTGGATCACCATCAACTTCGATGGTGATCTCTCCCTCTTCCTCACTCAGAGGGTCACCGATCGCCCTCAAAGGCGCCCAACCACTGGCCGTCACCCTGTACGATCTATCCCGCTCGAACGCGAGCCGATCTATTCGCATCTGTCCGGCCGCCCCGGAGATGCGAGCCACAAATTCGTCGAAGCGAACACCGCGGAACTCACCGTCAGTCGACTCTATGAGCGCGTCGAAATTCGGTCTGCTTGTTGTACCACCCACCCCGGCGGAAAGACGGAACCCTGTCTCGACCCCACCGCCGAGAAGCGGCCCGGGGATATCCTCACCGTGCACAGAAAGTTCCAGCTCACCACCGGGCACGACTATCCCCTGGGCTGATAGCACCGTCCGGCCCGACTCCTGAACGATCAGCTCTTTGAGATCTATCGTCCCGTCAGTGAGCACTGCCACGATTGCTCCGTCCAGATCATCTACCAATCCCACGGTGGCATTGGCTACCTGGATCTGGGCGGTGACGGATGGATTTCCAATCTCTCCCGTACCAGAGATCGCGGCAAATACAAGTCCGTCGAGCTGATCCGGAGGCTCGGATCCAGTCACAAGAGTGAATAGATCCCTCAGAGGAGCCTCGGACACCACTAGACTTCCTCTCATCAGGTCGCCACCCTTCAGGCTCACTGAACCCTCGGCTTCTGCATAGTCCCCAAGATCAAGGCGCGACAGAACGATCTCATCCCTCCCTATCACAACATCAGCACGAAGTGCCAAATCGACACCCCGCACAACGGCATTCTCCGATTCAAGCGACAGCTCAAGCACACGTCGAACCGCGTCGCCACGCATGCGGCCCGCTACGCGCACGTTGGCTGCGCCATTCTCTCCGGTCACACCAATAATCCCATCAATCGCCACTGACCCCAAATCACCGGAGATCCGTAGCGGCCCGTCCAGAGAGACCGGCATCAGCGTGCCAACCTCGCCCTGCAGCAACGAATCAATCCGGAGCCCCGACAGCAGAAGCTCCAGATTGGCGCGAGGCGCCGTCAGGAAATCACTGATCTCACCGGACAGCGAATAGCCTCTGTCCTGAGATCCCAGTGTCACGCGAAGCACATCATCCTTGAAGAGCAAGCGGCCGGAACCCGTTCCAAGAACTACAGGATCCAGGATCGCGTTCGACCAGAGAAGCGGAGACTCGACCTCGATCGCCCCCCCGCTTCCGGCCACCACGAAGCCGCTGAGCGAGATCGTTCCGGACGCATGCGCAGGAGCTCGCGCCCCTGGAAGCTTGTCAAGATCGGCCGAGAGAATCTCCCCGGCGACCATGAACTCTCGTGATTCACCGACACCTAGCCCGCCAAACCACCCACTCAACGTCAGATCTCCACCGAAAACGGTTGCGGCGAATCGCGAGAGTTCAAGTCTGCCTGATTGGAGTTCTCCTCTCGCCACGATGTCGTAGGCACTCACGGTCTCCACATTCAGTTCTCGGGAGTTGACTTCGAAGGCCAACATCGGGTCAGCGAAGGGGCCATCTATGGTGACGCTCACATCGGCTCGGCCGTCGAGCGAAGCAAACCCGCAATGAAGGGATGCCGGATCGCCCAGATCCAGTGACTCGGCCCGGACAATCAGATCGTCAAACAGGCCACGGTCCAGATCAAGCCGACCGGCTGCTCTAACCGCCCCCCCTCTCCAGTTTGCGATGAGATCGTTAATATCGAGAAGGCCGGACTCATATGAACAGCTGCCTTCGTACACGGTCAGCGCTTCAGATACAGCATCCAGCTCGAAAACAGCATCAGTCAAAGTCAGGTCGCACTTGAAATCCATCCCCGCATCGGCAGCAAATCTCAAGGCGGCGCCCGCCTCCAACTGCCCACTCAGGGGACAGAAGGGAAGAGACTCGATCAACGACAGCTCCGATCGGAGTTCTGCTTCTGTTAGATTGACGATCACTTCGAGAATCGGCGACCTGAGATCCCATGCGATATCCGCTGTGATGTTGTCGGAACCTCCAAGGCAACTGGCCGTAACCCCCCCTTTGAAACTGTCTGCATGCGTCCGCTCGAGCAGAAGATCAAATTCGGACACTTCGAGCGCGTTTCCCCCCTCTACGTCTTCGAGGACGATTGTCGCATCCGAGACCCCCAGGTAGTTGGGAAGCATGCGCGCATACTGATGAAGGTTCGCAATGTGATCGTTCTGTGTGCCAAGCGTGTCGTCGGCAGCAACGCGAATCGTGATCACGGGCGCGTTCACTATGACAACGTTCAGGCTTCGTTTCGGATCGAAGCCATTTCCGATGAACCTTGCATAACTCACGCTTGCGCTGGCATACGGAATGAAGATGGAACTGCCGTCCTCGGACACGGTCCGAATGTCGCTCGCAGTCAGTGATGCGAGACCAAACTCGAACTCGCCCACGCTTACCTCGCCACCGACAAACGGCATCACTCGCGACAGAAGAGCCAGCTTCACAACCGGCCTTCGAGACGCGATTCTGAGTCCCAGGTACGATGCCGGCAACACGGCGATTACGATAATTGCTAGGACGACTACCCAGCGGCGGTGTCTCATGGCAGGATATCTCTCATCCGGAGAGTAGTGAATGCGAGAAGCTGGCGGATTTGTGTGATCGCTCTGCCCGCAAAGCTATCCGGATCCCACGCCGATTGCCGCCGGCGTCAGTTCCGGTGCACATGTTCGTTTCTTGCAGATGCCGGCTGCGGGCGTCCGTACTGACCGGCGCCCGTGAACACGGCCCGATGTCTGTGTTCACGGCTACTAGGCAGTCGCCTTCACCCTCTTGCGCGACGCACGGAAGGTTAGTTCCTCTCCCTTCCGCTCGACGCTCACGGGACCACCCTTGTCGAAGCGTCCCTTCAGGATCTCGTCTGCGAGCGGGTCCTCAAGGTAGCGTTGAATCGCACGCCTGATCGGCCTCGCACCGAACGCAGAATCGAAGCCCTTCTCTATCAGAAGTTCCTTGGACGCATCACTGATCTTGAGACTGATACCGGAATCCTCCAACCTTGTTCCGACTTCCTCAAGGAGTATGTCAACGATAAGACGCATCTCTTCAACACCGAGCGGATGGAACACTATGGAAGCGTCAACACGATTGAGAAACTCGGGATTGAAGACTCTCTTCAACTCCTCGGTCACCTTGCCCTTCATTTGAGAGTAGGCGCTGTCCGTGTTCTCGTCCTGCTGGAAGCCGATGCCTCCGCGCCTCGCGATGTCTCTGGCACCGACGTTCGATGTCATGATAATGACCGTGTTCCTGAAGTCGACCACGCGTCCGAAACTGTCCGTCAGCTGTCCATCCTCCAGGACCTGCAGGAGGATATTGAAGACATCGGGATGTGCCTTCTCGATCTCATCAAAGAGAACGACCGAGTATGGCCGCCGGCGCACCTTCTCCGTGAGCTGGCCACCCTCATCATATCCCACGTAGCCGGGAGGGGCGCCAACAAGCCTCGAAACGGCAAATCGTTCCATGTACTCAGACATATCGAGCCGCACCAGAGAGCTCTTGTCCTCGAAGAGGAACGAGGCCAGTGTGCGAGCAAGTTCGGTCTTCCCGACCCCCGTCGGTCCCAGAAAGATGAACGACCCTATCGGCCTCCGCGGATCCCTGAGACCCGCGCGATTCCGCCTTATGGCCTTTGACACCTCCGTGAGGGCCTCCTCCTGCCCTACAACACGCTTCCGGAGTTCATCCTCCATCTGGAGCAGCTTTGCGCTCTCCTCCTGTGCCAACTTCTTGACAGGGATACCCGTCATCGAGGCAACGACCTCGGCTACATCTTCGGCCGATACGGTCGCCTTCCTCTCATGCTTCGCCTGAATAAGCTCCTTCCTCGCACCGTCGAGCTTACTCCTGAGGTCGCGCTCCCGATCCCTTAGTTCAGCCGCCCGCTCAAATGCCTGGGACTCACTGGCAACTTTCTTCTCTTCCATAACGCAGTCTAGCGCCTTCTCCAGTTCGCGGACCTCGAGAGGGATCGTGCTTATATCCATGCGAGCCCTTGCACCGGCCTCGTCTATCACGTCTATAGCCTTGTCGGGCAGAAACCTGTCTGAGATATAGCGGTCAGCCAGCTTCGCGGCTGCCACAAGAGCCTCGTCGGAGATATCAGCCAGATGATGCTCCTCATACTTGCATCTGAGGCCCCGCAGGATCTCCATCGTTTCCTCAACAGTCGGCGCATTTACAATAATCGACTGGAACCGGCGCTCGAGCGCCCCGTCCTTCTCGATATGCTTTCTGTATTCATTCAGCGTTGTCGCACCGATGCACTGCAACTCACCCCGAGCCAAGGCGGGTTTCAGCATGTTCGCCGCATCGATGGCGCCCTCCGCACCGCCAGCTCCTACGATAGTGTGAAGCTCATCGATGAAGACGATGACATCCTCGCTCTCCCTGATCTCGCTGATGAGGGTTTTCAGCCGCTCTTCGAACTGCCCGCGGTACTTCGTTCCCGCGACCGTCGACGAAAGATCCAGCATGACAAGTCGCTTGTCCTTCAGAGTGGCAGGCACCTCGTTGGCCACGATCTTCTGCGCCAGGCCCTCGACGATCGCCGTTTTCCCCACCCCGGGCTCGCCGATCAGAACGGGATTGTTCTTCTTGCGGCGAGAGAGAACCTGGAGGACCCGTTCGATCTCATTCGCACGACCAATCACAGGATCCAACTCTCCTCGCCGTGCCATCACGGTCAGATCCCGGCCATACTGATCGAGCGTGGGAGTCTCGGTCTGCACGACACTTGGGGCCTCCACAGCGTCGACTCCGCCACCGCCACCCAGAACCTTCATTACCATCTCCCGTGCCGTCCTCAAATCCACATCCAGATCCTTCAGTGCCTTGGCTGCAACTCCGTCCCCCTCACGTATCAACGCCAGGAGCAAATGCTCGGTTCCGATGTACTGATGGTGAAGTAGCCTGGCTTCTTCGCGTGCCAGTTCGAGAACAGTCTTGGCGCGCGGAGTCCACTGGGTCTCCTTCATGGAAGCCCCATAGCTACCGCGGGCTACGTGTGACTCAACCATCTCTCTCACAGTGTCCAGGTCGATGGCGAGTTCGCGCAGAACCGTCGCCGCAACACCTTCCCCCTCCCGAACGATGCCCAGCAGAAGGTGCTCCGTGCCAAGGTAGTCATGGTGAAGACGCGTAGCTTCCTCCCGAGCGAAATAGAGAACTCGCCGAACGCGCGGGGTGAAGTCCGTATGTCTCTGCATTATCCCCTCCGATTGTCAGAAAGATCAGGTACCGCTTCCCGACGCCAGTTCCCTGCGAATGAGATCCGCCCTCATGCGGTCGCGCTGCTCCCGGTCCGGATGCCGGCCATCGAAATACGTAAGATGCCCCGGTTGTGTGAAGACCAGGAGTCTGTTTACCGCCGCAAGATCTACCGAATCGATTATCCCCTCTGTAATCCCGAATCTCAAGGATGAGCAGAGTGTCATCATCTCATCCGACGAGATGATCCTCGCGCTCGTTAGGATGCCAAAGGCCCTGTGCACTTCGTCCTCGACCTTGGGCCCACTCTTTTCAGCGAGTTCGCTCCGTGCTTCGAGCTCCAGAGTCACCAGTTGTCCGGCCACTCTTTCAACAGTGTATGCGATATCGTTCTCGGACTGCCCCAGTGTCATCTGGTTCGAAATCTGAAAGAACCCCCCGAGAGCCGCGCTCTTCTCGCCGTAGAACCCTCTCACTGAGAGGCCAAGCTTCGATATGCTGCCAAGGACCTGCGCAATCCGGTCGCTTCTCACAAGCCCCACAAGATGGATAAGGATAGAGACGCGCATGCCTGTGCCAACATTCGTAGGACACGCGGTCAGGTATCCCCATTCGCCGGAGTATGCATAATGCAAGTTCTGCTCCAGTTCGGCGTCGATGCGCTCTACCAGACGCCAGGCATCCGTCGGCTGCAGACCGGACCTGAGAGATGCCAGTCTGAGGTGGTCTTCCTCATTGATCACCACACTGGCAAGTTCACAATCGCCGATGATGACCGCCCGGCCCAGACCGTCCTCCTCGAACTCACGGCCGGCGAGATGACGCTCAACCAAGATCCGTCGTTGCGCCTGCGAACTCTCGTCCATGATAAGGACCAGTGCGCCGGCCAGGTAGTTGCCGGCGGACGCAGCAGCGAGAATGCGTTCTCTCACGCGTTCAAGACCCGCGCGATCGGCCATCGTCGGGAACGCCACACCTCTGAGGTTTCGGGCCAATCGGACCCTGGTTGAGAGAACAACGTCGGAGGTGGGTCCGGATGCATCGAGCCAGCTTGGCGGCTTGGCCAGCATCTGCTCAAGTGTTCCCATCATCACCCTCCTCATGCGGCATCAATTCGATACTCCGTATGCGGTCACGGAATTCGGCCGCGCGCTCATACTCCTCGTGCCGAACTGCCTTCTCCAGCTCAAGCTTGAGGCGCCTGATCTCCCGGGTCGATTCCACGTCTCCCGGGGCCTTCGATGGAATGCCTCCCGTGTGCCGCGTGCTGCCGTGAATGCGACGTATGAGCAGCTTGAGTTCATTCTCAAACGATGTGTAGCAATCCGCACACCCCAGTTTGCCGGTCCGGCGGAAGTCCTTGTACGAGAGTCCGCACCCAGGACAGACCGGCCCCTGTGGTTCAGCCGGCTCCTCCGCCCCCACCTCTTCCAGAAAGCCCATCAGCATGCTGACCAGAGGTCCGGCGAGCGGGGCAAACGAGAGACCGATGCCTCTGGCGCTTGCGCACTCATTGCAGAGCCGCATCAGCCGCATCTCACCGTTCACCATCTCAACGAACCGGATGGCCGCGGGTCTGCCGCACTCGTCGCAGATCATCGCTCCGGCCCCCTTCAGGACTTCAGCGTCACACCGTCTCTCAGCTCCACACCGTCTCTCAGCTCCACGACCCTGTCTGCCCTTTCGTAGAGCTCCGGGTTGTGCGTTACGATCACGAATGTCTGTCCAAGCTCTTCACGCAGCCCCCAGATGAGATCGTGCAGTTCACCTCCGCTCGCCCGGTCAAGATTGCCCGACGGCTCATCAGCGAGGACGACAGAAGGACCGTTGACCAGCGCCCGCGCCACGGCGACGCGCTGCTCCTCCCCGCCCGACAACTCTCCGGGTCTGTGATCGGCCCGGGAGGCCAGATGCACCTGATCCAGCGTGTTGAGGGCACGCGCTCTCGCATCAGAGCCGCTCATCCCGGCGATGAGGCAAGG
>JAUVLP010000061.1 GCA_030600655.1 Candidatus Eiseniibacteriota bacterium | reverse complement strand
CCTGGCACCTTAAATTGCCCCAATCTTCCTCTCGCCGACCCCCCAGACAATCCAACAGCGGCCGTGGGAGTAGATCCACGACCGCAGTAGAATCACAAGAGCATTTCGACAATCGTCCCAGACTGCGTGAGCGAACATCCGAGCAAGACCAAGCACTGACGCAAGCACGAGACACGCAGAGGCGCCCAACACCTCTCGACAGGATGACATACGGTGCCGCCACCGTGCGCGCCAGGCAATAGAACGACCAATCGTGCGATTGACTCCATGCGCGTGATGCCTTTTCCGATCCCCAGCTTGGTCAAGGGGATGCCCGATGCGAGTCCGGACGTTCGAGAATCAAGGGGACTCCAACACACATTGTGCAGGACAGGTCTCCAGTGGTCAAGGTCTTTTCACAGAGACCGCAGGATCGGCCACAGGCTGGAAACAATCGGTCTGCCGCAGCGCAGCCGAGGCTTCGCCAATCGCTCCTCCTGCGAACCGATAAGTCATCGAAATCCTAAAAACAACCGCTGGTGGGGCGTTCTGGCTCGCTGCCGTTCGGCACATTACTTGCTTCATTGTATTAACAGAACCGACCCGTTCCTTACGGAACGTTGAAACCCGAAGCTCTTTCATGGAGGCCCAGAGAATGGGTGTTCCGAAGAGGATCCTGATCGCGGAGAAGGATCCGAAAACACTGGTACAAATGTCGCACGCACTTTCCGCGGCAGGATATGCAATCTGCGAGGCCGGATCCGGCCGCGAGGCCCTAAGATCTGTTCAATTGGACACTCCTGATCTGGCACTCGTGGGACTGGTTCTCACAGACATAGGCGGCAGGGATCTGGCAAGGATCCTGGCCTCAAACGGAGATTCCACGCCCGTACCGACTCTCGTGGTCGTCGCGCCGGGAACACATCACGACGATGTCCTGGTTGCGGGAGGCGCGCCTGAACAGCACGTCGAGCGATGGTCGAGTCCGGAGGAAATCGTCACGCTTGTCAACCGCTTCTTCGAAACATCGGAGGAGGACGATCCCGAGATGTTCTCGAGGACGCTCCACTTCGACTGCGTTACCATCAATCCGTCCACGGAGACGGTAACGGTGAACGGTGAACCGATCGAGCTGACCGACAAGGAATTCAGATTCCTGCACGTGATAGCGGTCAATGGCGAACGCACATGCACGCGCGAGGAACTCAAGCATCTCGTCTGGGGCAAGGATCTGGAGGTCATTGGACGGACCGTCGATGTATTGGTGAGCAGGCTCCGATCGAAGCTCGTCACAGCCTCAGGAAGTGAGCTGATATCCACGGTCCGAGGTGTGGGCTACCGCTTCACTGCGGAACGACTCGTCTAGGAACGCGCGTCGCGCCAAGCTATGCGTCTTCTACCAATCCATCGAGTTCCAGGACATCTCTGCCCGCTCCGGCCAGATCCTCGGGCGTGCCGACGTCCCGCCAATAGGAGACGAGTTCGAACGCCCGCACATCCAGGCCGCCCTCGATCATCATTCTGATGGCATCGGGCAACTCGTACTCGCCTCTCTCCGAGAGCTCAAGCCGGGAGGTGTAGTCGAAGAACACGGGATGTGCAATGAAGATCCCGGCGCTGATTAGATCCGTATTCGAACTCCCCTCCGGAGGCTTCTCCACTATGTCGATAACGCGGTCACCGTCGGTGTAGACGGCGCCCCCGCGGCAGGGATCGTCAACGCGCCTCACAGCAAGAAGAAGATCGGCCGGGCTCCGGTCGAACGCGCTGGACATCTCGGCATAGGCCTCAGCCTTGGTCAGAATATCACCGAACGTGAAGAAGAAGGGACCGTTGCTCAGATACTCCCGAGCCGGTTCGGCCGCGCGACCAGTCCCGTCCTGGGTCTCCTGGGTGAAATAGCTGAGTTTGAGGCCTACGTTCTCACCGGTGCCGAAATAGTCGCGAATGCTGTCAGCCATGTAGCCGACGATCACTGCAGCCTCCTGAACACCGGCTCCAGCGAGCGCCCGCAAAGCGTGCCAGAGCATGGGACGTCCGCCAACCTCCACCATCGGCTTGGGAATAGCATCTGTTATCCCGCGCATGCGAGTACCCTTGCCCGCTGCCAGAACGACCGCCCTCATGTGACCTCCCGCCTCAAGTTCGCTCGCCTCATTGTCCACCTCTGCCCGAATCGTACCACCGGAATCAAAGTGCAACAAGCACCCCGCTGCACAGGCTATCTGACAGCGCGGTCGATGATCCCTCCCCCCAGCACGATATCATCATCATACAGCACCACGAACTGCCCGGGAGCGATCGCCCGTTGCGGTTCGTCGAAGTGAACCACCATTTTACCATTCTCGAAGACCACATCACACGCGGTCGGCCGGCCGGCATACCGGATCTTCGCCTGTGCGCGGAACCGGGCAGTGGGAGCGCCGGCCCACCAACTGAGTTCGCTCGCCTCCAGCGTGTCGCAGTAGAGATCCTCATCATCACCAACGACTATGGCGTTTCGCTGAGGCACGATCTCAACCACGTACGTCGGTCTGGGTCTCGAAAGGCCCAGCCCTGCACGCTGCCCAATGGTGTATGATGCGATCCCCCTGTGCTCACCCAGGATGTGACCGCCGACATCCTCGATGGGACCCTCTCGCACACCGTTCGGAACGCGCTCCAGGAGAAACTCCGATAGAGAACGGCCCGACAGAAAGCAGACGTCAGCGCTCTCCCGCGCCGTCGCCGCCGGCAGCCCTGCCTCACGCGCGATAGCACGCACATCGTCCTTCAAGAACTCGCCTATCGGCATCAGAGCGGCTTCAAGCTGCTCCTGGGTAAGCCTGTGAAGGAAGTACGACTGGTCCTTGGAAAGATCCCGCCCCATCGCCAACCGTGGAACTCTTCTCCCCTCGTCGCGGATGATGCGGGCGTGATGGCCGGTCGCGAGAAACTCCGCTCCGAGTCCGCGGGCTTCATCGAGGAAGCATCCAAACTTGATGAGTCTGTTACAGATGACGCATGGATTCGGCGTCCGACCGGAGGAGTATTCCGACAGGAAATATGAAACGACACTCTGCTCGAAGGCGGGCCCCAACTCGACAACGTGGTGCTCGATACCGAGGAACTCGGCCGTCCGCGCGGCGCTCTCGACCCATCCATCCACCGGTCGATCAGTCACGGCACCGGAGGCAAGGTCGGCCTCTCCGGTCAGATCATAGCTGCCGTCTCCACCCAATGCACCCAGCGTCATCGTCAGACCGACGACGTCATGGCCTTCGCGGAGGAGGATTAGAGCGGCAACCGAACTATCTACGCCACCGCTCATGGCAACGACTATTCTCATTAGAAAATATAGCCGACCGAGGTGTAGAACCCGTAGTTTGTCACTTGGGCAGTCTCGCCCCCCTCGGAAAACTGCTCCCGGACAAGGGCTGCTTCGATGGCATACTCCTCGAAACTCCACACCCCTCCGAATCCGATGGAATTCTCAGGAACGATCCCGACTTCGATGTCATTACTCATGGCTATGGAGTAGCCGGCCCGGAGGGTCAGCTTGTCGTCGAGGATGGCGCTCTCGATGCCGAAGGCCCCGGTCGCAAGGGGCTCCTCATGCTCATCCCTGGCGCCGCCGTCTTCGCTATAGGCCGAAAGCGTCGAACTTGCTTTGTCCCAGCCGTTCCTCACGTAACTCGCGTGGAGAGAAAGGAGATCATTGAGGCAGTAGGTCACTCCCGCAACTGCCGTGGCTTGCGTCTTCGACGTCTCGTCGCGGCGATCCTCACCGTACCAGTCGTCGCTTCGCACTTTGACATCGGAACCCCAACGATAGCCAAGCCCGAACGTCAGCGATTCCGTGGCGTCGAAGAGGAAACCAGCTGCCGCCGTGAACCCCATCCCCTTCACCCGTGCCTTCTCCAGCTCATCACCGACATACACATCTCGTACCGATTCCTCAAGCGACACAACCCCAGCCGAGACCCCGAGAGCACCCTGGTCACTGCTCCCTATGCGAGAAGCGATAACAGCCTCGAAAAACCGTAGGGAGCCGGTAAAGGTCCCCTCGTATTGTTTGTACACCGTGACCATATCATCCACGGTCGGCCTCGTACCCGTGAGTTCGAGCTGTCTGTAGGAAGGGCACGCGTAGCTGAAGCCGAGTGTAAGATTGTCGCTGCTCTTGACGGCAACAGCGTGAGAGAACAGGAATACGCCGTCACTCGACTCGTAGTGTTCGTCGCCGTCCGGGAAGTAGTCCCTGCTCTTCCGGTTGAGACGGATAGTGGCCTGACCACTGATCCCGTCGTGCCTGGAGGCAGCAGCCGGATTGTAGAAACACGCCGACACGCCGCCGGTGGCGGCACTCGCGCCGCACAGAGCGGCCTGCTGGGAATTGAGATAGTGGGAATATGTGCGTGGGGTGTCGCCGATCGACGTCCGGGTGTCGTCCGCACAAGCGGTCCCGAACGCGAACACAGCGAACACCAGGATCAGGATCGCGTACCGCATCGTCCCTCCTGTGTCACGGGCGTGTCCTACTCGCTGACCACCGGCAGTATATCACGGATAGCCTATCTGTAGAGTGCCTTTATAGAGTGCCTTTATGAAACCTAGGTTGGATCCGGCATCGGGGCCGATTGTGGAGGCTTCCACCGCGAGTTTGATGTGATCCACGGGTACGAATGAGCTAGCGATAGACACTCTTGATTCTGCCCCAGGTCGTGTTCTCCACCGGCGAGCCGGTATACTCGAATCTCGCGAAATCCAGACTGACGTGACTTCCCCACTCGGTCGCTATGCGGAACCTGTTCTCACCTGATTTGAGCCAGACATCGCTGTCTCCGACAGCCATGAAGAAGAGACCTCAGCCAATCCCCCAGCCCTCCTCCAGCTTGAAGTGGGACACGCGATTGACACCCTCTCCATCTTCATCGATCACTGTCATCCTGACACCGGCCGTCTCTTCGTACTCAGTCTGGTACGCCACGGTCGGCCTGTAGTAGCCGGTCACCGGGGCGTCTACGATCACCTCGATCCACTCGCCGATCACGTCGAGACCAAAGGCGGCGTAGTACCCGCTCGCTCCAGAGCAGAACACCTTCTGAATCCTGAGTCCATCGATGTTGTAGTAGTTCACGAACGCTTCGCACTCGGCCTCAACGATCGGCCCGGCAGAAGCCGCAATCGCAGCGAGCGCGAACGTCAACGATGCACCAACCAACAGAGCCGCGACGCGAGCTCCGCCTCCGCCTGCTCGCCTGAATCTGCCCTTGCCCGCTCGCCCGAACATCTCGCTGTGCGTTTCCACTCTCCTCAAAGACGTCGCACATTCCCCCTGCAAAACTGAATCCGGCCCGGATACGCGTATCCGGCAGGGACACGCGCACGTGGCCCTATCTGTATAGGACTCTCCAATTGTGATCGGGATTCTTCCCGGTCGCGGCCTTTTCGCGCGGGAGACCCGCTAGTAGTAGAGGTCCCGCATAATGCCGATCTCAAAACCGCGTCCGGGCTGGGGAAAGCCCTCTTCATTCTCATACAGCACGTCAAAGAGGTTCTCCACACCTGCAAACACATCTCCCCACCGCGTCTCGACCGTGGCTCTGGCGTCGATGAGGACATGAGGCGGAAGGCTGTAGCCTTCACCTGAGCTCCTGGAGCCAACTCTCGCGATCCTGGCGAGAATACTGGCCGGCCCCCTCTCATATGTCGTCGTCACGACGGCCATGGTTTTGGGGACGAGTGGCACGTCTTCACCGGATTCCACATCTCGTGCGGACGTCATAGCGAGGCTCAGACCGACTCTCAACTCATGCATGACCCGCTGTTCCACACTGAGCTCAGCGCCCCACGAGTGCACGCGGCCGATGTTCCGGGCAGGATCGCCCGACCCGGTCGTCGAGATCATGTCCGTCACATGCTGGTCGAAAAGAAGAAGCGAAAGCTGGGATCCAGTCAATGTCCTTTTGACCAGTTCTGTTTCGAACGAGACACTCTGCTCCGGGCGCAGATCCGGATTGCCTATCTCCGTGCTGAACCACTCCTTGAGAGTGGGGAATCGCGTCTTGAGCCCGCCGAGAAGACGAACCGAGATATCGGTCGGGAGCGTGTGCGTCCACGCAGCCTGCGGATTGACGCTTGTAAGAAATCTGTCTTCACCGACCATCATATCGCCATTGATCGCGAGCGACACTCTGTCTCTCTCGCTCAGAGCAATGATGTCCTGCCCGAATAGCGATGCCGTCGTCGCCTCATACCGTATCCACTCCTCGCCGGCATCCCGCTGGTGTCTGGCCACATCCTCACGCACATTCAGACCCGACCAGACGCTGTGTCCCTCGAAGCCCTTGTAGTCAGCGCAGACATATCCTCCGAACGCCTCGTTGGAAACGCTGGAGAGCCAGCGGCGGTCTTGCCTGTCGAAATCCGAGTACGCCGCCAGCTGGTTGTCATTCGTCGAGTAGAACATACGTCCCTCGACATGGGCGGCCGGAGTAAGCTGCCAGTCGACCGTCGTTACTGTCCTCGTCTCCCGCCAGAACGGGAAGCTCCAGTAGCGAGGCCTGTCCGAGCTCGTGGATGCCGGGGTGTCCCGACGACCGTCGGTAGCGTTGAAAGCAATTGTCGCGCGCGCGGCTTCACTCAGTGGCCACGATGCCTTGCTCCACACCATGAGCTGCTCCGCCCCGGAGTAGTCCCGGAGACCGCCATCCTCCAAGCTTGTTGATTCAAACGACTCAGGAAGCGAGAAGCCGGATGCCCCATCGGCGGCAACGCCCCCGCTCAGGTGGACTCTGCCAACCAGTCCTCCACCCGCAACAAATCCCGAATAATTCCCGTTCGTGCCGGTTGCAAGCTTGTAGCTTAAACCGGAACGCCCCCCTCCCACCGTGTTCACCTCCACTATGCCGCCCAGAGCATTCGCCCCGTACACACTCGCGGCGGGTCCTCTGGTCACGCGAACAGCGCCAAGAGCTCCTGCGAGGATCATTCCCGCACTGACCGAGCCTGAGTAGGGATCGGATATCGGAACTCCATCCACGAGCACGGCCAATTGCCTCTCACCAAGACCGCGCGTGCTGAGCTTGGCCTCTCCGCGGGAATTCGTAGTGACCACGAACCCGGGGATCATCTTGAGAACCTCGGCGAGATCGGCGGCGCCGGATTCTGCGATCTCCTCGGCATCCACATGAAACACGGAGTAGGGTCCCACAAGCCTGGTAGCAACAACTGTAAACTCTGGGAGGTAGTATACAGAACCACCTCTCGAACTGCTTTGCGACCCGTCTCTGGAGGAACCGTTCCCATCAGCCAGAGCCACAGGCGCGGCACTCAGACTCAGAACTGCGGCAAGAATGACTGCCGATGTGACTCCCGGACCTCGTCCACTGCCCCCACCTCTTCTTCTGCTCTCACCGTCGATCGAGTCGGTCGTATGTCCCAGCGCGCGCGCAAGCGGCGCCAGTAGAATTCTGTCGACAAACATGACTGCGCTCACCCCCAATGCCGTGTGAATCATGACAAGGAATACGACGACTGCCAAGATGTGCCCCGAGCCGGTGCTCGCCGGACCCGCGATCATTTCAATCGTAAACCTGTAAACCGTTGCCGGTCCCATCCCCATGAGATAGCCCTGAACAACAAGCGGATGAATAAGCGCCCACCAGAGAGCCAGGACTCCTGCCATGACTCGCCCGCTGCGCCAGCCCCGTGGAGCAAGACTCAAGACCATCTCAATGATAAGAGCCTCGGCAACGATACCAATTGCCGCGAACACCGCCCCTCCGAACCCTGACGCCATCCTCACCCCGGCGGCCACGATCCCGATCAGCAGAGATGACCAGCGAACCGGTACGCTCGATCTCGCCGTCAGGAGAACAACGACACCGAACGTCGCCAGCACGGCGCCGCCGAACGGCACCCCCCATCCTTTGATCAGACCACCGACCGTTATCTCTATGACGCCCCAGAGCGCGGCCATGAGGCCGAGGAGGGCGATATCACGGCTTGTGAATCGCCTACGCCGAGCCGGCGGCTCCGACAGCTGCCCAAACGCGATCATGTGTCATCCTGTTTCCATAAGGACGGGCGCCGCAGGCTCGCGTGCCCACCGCACTCGTCGTAACCTGCTTTCGCCGTAATGCTACACGAAAACTATGTCTCAGGCAACGGTCTCCTGACTCGCAGTCGGCAGCCCTTCGTGCGTGATATCGACGAGACTTTCTTCAGCACTCGGTTCACCAGGATATCTTGACCCGCACAACGAGCTATGGTATACTTGCTTTGTGGGAAGGGTGCAACCCAATAGGGTAGAATCATCGCGCGAAGAAAAAAGCTGGGCTGGATCCAGTCATCGTATCTCATAGATATACCATGGTGACTCTGGCCACACGACGCAGTGCGTCTGTGAACCGGGCAGTTTTCTTGAAGCAGGAGGAAAAACATGAGAGCAGTGCTAGTGATCCTGGCAGTTGTCGCCTTGTCAGTGACAGCGTTCGCAGACAGCGCGCGTGTCAGCCTGCAGCAGGAGGAGGTCACGATCGATCTTCAGCAGCACGGCGCGCCATTGTCGGTAGCTGACGTTCTCATCTGCATCGATATCAATGCAAACCCCGGCTTCGCAGACTTGAGCTTGCGCTACGCCGATGCGTTCACATTTGCGGGCGCCGCGACATTTGCGTTTGCGAGCGTCGAGGTCGCCGATGGAACGATCAACTTCCCCCCTGACGTGACCGCCGACAACTATCCGGTGGTCGTTGTTCTGACGAGCGAGAACTGGTGGAGTGCTCCGCAGAATATCGACCCCGCCGATGAAGCGGTTCTGGCAAGCTATCTGGACACGGGTGGCAACCTGCTGTTAGTCGGGCAGGACTACATGTGGGGAGCACATCCAGCGATGGGACCGTGCTCGGGGTTCCCCTACGACTACCTCGGCATGGACGTCTGCACCCAGGATGTCCTCTGGGCGGTTGAGACGGCCAACGTCAGCGGTTCAGCGGGCGGCCTTCTGGAAGGCGAGAGCTTCTACCTGGACTCCGCGCTTGTCTTCTTGAACAACACTTTCTTCCCGGATATCGCGACGCCGACAGCCACAGCCGACTACCTCCTCTACTACGACGATACCGCACAGGACGGGATTGCCATCTACAATGAGACAGAAACGTTCAAGACGGTGTGGGTCGGCATCGAGATCTCGGCCGCAGCCGACATGGACTTCAACCACATGATCGAGGTCATCTACGACTGGTTCCGTTCAAGCACACCGGTCGAGAAGACAACATGGGGCAGCATCAAGGCTGACTACCGCTAAAAACCTCGTGATGTAGCATATTGGCAGGAGCGGGCGGGGATGCTTCCCCGCCCGCTCTTTTGCGCCCGAAGAACGAGAAGCCGTCCCGGGTGGCACCCGGACAACCATGGGAGTATACTGCCTCGTAAATCCGGCAGCCTGACACCCCACAGGGAGGTACACATGCCTCGAAACGATAGATACACTCGAGATGAAGATCGGACGGGCTCACACGATGCGAATCTGGCAGTAGCATACGTTGCAAGCGGCGAGATGGAAGCGCTGACCGTCAAGAGCGTACTCGAGGCCGCGGGCATAGAGGCAACGCTCAAGATGGAGGCCGTAACAAAGCTCTTAGCCATGACCATAGACGGACTTGGAGCTGTCGAGATCCTGGTTCCGGCTGCTCGACTGGACGAAGCACGTGCGATCATCAATACACCCGCGGAGATTGTCGAGGACTCTGATATCGGGACATCGAACAGCGATGCCCCCAAGACCAGCGGGAGCAGTTCATGAAAAGAGCGGAGTTTGCGGACGATTCAATGTGTTTCGCCTGTGGAGAGAAAAACGCGGATGGCTTGCACCTTAAGTTCGACTACACGGGAGAGCACGTAAGCACCACTCTCGCCTTTGCGCAGAAATTCCAAGGCTACAGCAGCATCGTTCACGGAGGTCTCATCAGCACGGTTCTTGATGAAACAATGGTTACTCTTCTGAACAGGATGGGTCACCTCGCCGTAACGGCGGAACTCTCGGTGCGGTTCCTCTCTCCTCTCAGCATCGGACAAACAGTCACCGTGACTGCCGACCTTATCGAAGTCCGTGGCCGGACGTTCCGCGTGGCGGCCACAGCAACTCTGCCTGACGGCACCAGGATCGCTACCAGCGAGGCTCGGTGCGTCTCGCTTGGATCCCTCCGGGACGACGACGCACGATCCTGAGCTGTGCTCCACCGATCTGCCATTGACTACCACTGTAAAGTGTGCGATAATACGACATGAAAGCACCTTCTATCGTCAGCGTCCGTACGAATTCGGGGCAAGGACACGCGAGTTGGTGAGAGTTGGCTCAGTAACGTCCCGACCCATCCTACGACCGGCAGGAGGAAACACTTGCGTCCACCCCCCATGCAGGCGATTAACACTTTCATCACATCCGCTCTCATCAGTCTGTGTCTTGTGCTCATACCCATGTCGTTTGCCTATGCCTCCACCGCGTTCCCCGGCAGTGAGACAGACACTGAACCCATCGACAGCCCCCACGGCTACGCTTGCGAGGCAACGGCCAGACTACTCAAGAACACCAACGGTGAAACCGTCTTGCTTTTCGACGTCTCATGGAATCCGTCGAGTGCAGGCGACCGGAAGTCGCAATCCGGCGAAGAGTTGCACCCAGTTTTCAGCTTCCGACCTGATCGCACGTCCGCGGACGTATTCTCCCTCACCGGAGGATCCTCGTCCGCCACTCGATCCGCAGATGCTTGGAGCGCGCGATCCCCCTCCCCCACCGGTTTCTCCGTTCTCGTGCGCGTTCCCGACACCGGCCGTATTACCTGGACCTCCGACGGAGAAGGAGTCGTAAGGGTCTCGGAACCAGGCATCATGCGCGACCTCAGAATGGTCAGCGTGACGTACGAGCCTCACCCACCCACGGCTTTGATGGAGAACGCGAACAGCTCAGTTGTTCTGAGGATCAAAGCTTCACCGGGCATCGGAATCAACGAGAAGCAAGAGACTCGCGCTACCGAATCGGTGGCGTTCCAAGCAGTCTACAGAGACCAGGTCATCAATTACGTCCCGGCCCACACACCAGCGCTGGGTGCCTGGGCAACGGCCTCAGGAGATCTTGGGAATCGCGACGAACTGCCGTACGGTGCAAGGTATCTCATCATCACGGCAGATTCATATGAAAGCGAGATCAACAGCCTCGCTGAGTGGAAACACAAGAAGGGCCTCCAGACGAAGGTCGTGACACTCACCGAGGTCGGTTCCAACGCGGAAGACATCAGAGCCTACATCCAGAATGCATACGACACGTGGGAAGTCGCACCCGAGTACGTGCTGCTGGTCGGCGACACCGAACAGCTCCCGGCGTACGACGGCCTCACCTGGACCGACGACTACTACGCAACTCTGGAGGGTACCGACTATTTTGTCGATGTGATGGTCGGTCGGATCTCGGCCGACTCCCCCAGTGACTGTGCGACGCAGGTCGCAAAGATTCTGGGCTACGAGCGCACACCGGTCACGGGAGATGCGAATTGGCCGGCAAGCGCTACACTCATGATCGCCGAAGATTATGATTCCGGCGACGCGATCTACTACGGCAACACGTGGCTCATCTACAACCTCATGGACACCGCTGGGTTCGCTCCGATAGACACGCTCTTCCGCAGAAACGATACTACCAGGGACGATTTCTATGCTTCCGTGAACGCGGGACGCGGCTTTCTCAATTTCAGGGGCCAGGCCTGGTATGAATGGCCGTACCCGTTCAACATCAACCCGGGCAGCCTGTTGAACGGATGGAAGCTGCCCGTCATCATATCGGCAACATGCGGAACGGGCTCGTATCACCAGGACGGGTTCATCTGCGAGACATTCGTCCGTGCGGGCACCGCATCCTATCCACGCGGTGCTGTCGCCTTTTTCGGAAGCAATACGGTCATCGCAGGAAGCCAGCCGCTTTCCAGGCGCAGAGGCGAAGGCGCTACGGGTTTCTTCGAACACGTCTTCGGTGAAGATGGTGGCGTGCTGGGAGCGGCATGCGTCGCTGCCAAGATGTCCATCTACAATTTCGACCAGATGCAGCAGGAATACGAGGCGTGGAATCTCTTGGGAGACCCGGAGATGAACCTCTGGCTCGAAAGTCCGGGAGAGATGACGGTCCTCCACGACGAATACTACCACGCGGGACAGGGAACGTTTGTCGTCTCGGTACTCTCAGGGGGCCAAGCAATCGAGGGAGCGCTCGTCGCCTGTCTGAAGGACGGGGACATATACACGTCGGCGCACACTGACGGAACCGGACAAGTGTCATTTCCCCTCATCCCTGCTTCTTCTGGTGCACTCAGCGTGACTGTGACGGCGCAGGGATTCGTACCCTACGAAGGGACAACCCAGGTTCTGGACAGCGGACCGTTCGTACTATTTGCCGATATCACAGTAGACGACTCTGCCGGCGGCAACGGCGACGGGCTTCTGAGCCCGGGCGAATCAGTGGTGCTATCGATCGAGTTTGAAAATGTGGGCGACGTGATGGCCTCATCGACGTCCACCGTGCTGAGAAGCAACACGCCGTATGTAACCGTGGTTGACAGTGTGTCCGCCTTCGGCGATATCGCAGCGGAGGCGAGCTCCTGGGGGATTCCTCCTCTTGAGATATCAGTCTCACCCACATGCAGAGTGGGATCGATGGTCGCATACGAGCTCGTTACGACGTACAGCGGTTCTCTGCGGGTTCTTTCGCCGCCACCGATACCGGTGGCCAGCGCTGACCTCGACATCATTCTTGTCGAGATAGATGATGCGTCCCCCGCAGGAGACGGAGAAGCAACGGCAAGTCCCGGAGAGGTGATCGGCCTCACCGTCACGCTTGAGAACGTGGGTGAGTGCGACGCCGGATCGATCGCCGCCGAGATCACGAGCCTCAGCCCCTACATCGCGATCACTTCGGATGCGGCGATCCTTGGAGACATGGCGGCCGGAACGTTGCGAGACAACTCTGAGACGCCCTTCCTGCTGCAGATCTCTCCGAGAGCGCCGGACGAAACGAACGTGGCCCTCAGGCTTCTCCTCACAGGCCAAGGCCACTCGTACGCGTATGCCGAAACCGTAGATTTCAATCTCGTGATCTCGGGGCCAACAGCTTCTCTTGTAACCGGCCCTGACAGCTACGGCTACTACGCCTTCGACTCTGGTGATCTGACGTACGGTGGGGCACCGTCGTTCGACTGGTACGATATAGCACCACCCGGTCCCGGAAGTCTCATCACAGAGATTACGGACGAGGATGATGTGATAACAACCGTGAACATGCCGTTCGGTTTCCAGTACTACGGCACCAACTATCTGAGGATGTCGGTCTGCTCGAACGGATTCATCTCGATGGGTATCGAGGACTATCGATTCGGCCACAATTCGGGCATTCCCAACACTGATGGACCCGAAAACATGATCGCCGGTATCTGGGACGATCTTGACCCGTCAGCCGGAGGCAATATCTACCAGTGGCACGACGCCTCCAACGACAGGTTCATCATCTAATTCGACGAGGTGCCCCACTACGGGACGTCCAATACCGAGACGTTCCAGATCATCTTCCTGAAGGAGTCCGAGCACCCTACGCCCACCGACGACGGCATGATCCTGGTCCAATACGAGGTAGTGGCCGATCCTACCGCCTGCACGGTCGGAATCGAAAACCCGGATGAGAGTGACGGGCTCGAGTACCTCTTCGACGGTGCGTACAACAGCCACGCCACTCCGCTCGTTGACGGCATGGCGATTCTATACACAACAACACCACCTGATGAGCCGAACCTCCCATGGCTCGTGCTGACAGATGTGACGCTCGACGACACGGCCCTTGGTGATGGAAACGGTCTCGCGGGTCCCGGGGAAACCCTGAACCTGTCCGTAACGCTGACAAACAGTGGCCAGGCTACAGCAACTGGGGTAACGCTGACGCTCTCGTCGGACGAAACGCTCGTGGCTATCATCAACGCCGGTGGAAGCTCTCCCGATATCGGGGTAGGAGGC